>JACQUS010000559.1 GCA_016210125.1 Chloroflexota bacterium
AGCGCGAGGTACAGCCCATCATAGAAGGAGCAGCCGTATTCAAGGGAAGCGTGCAGTCCGAGCTCGATGACGGCGCTGGTGCGCACGACCGGGATGCGAAGCTGAAGGAAGAGCCGGACCTGCTCCCAAGCCTTCTCAGGATCGATGCGGTCCGTACGGATGGCGTTCCGGATCGCGGAGGGGACTTCGTAGCGGATGTGCTCGGGGGCGATGAGCGTTATGCGCTCCTCCTGGAAGTCGAGGAGGACCTTCAGCGCCTCGTCGGCGAACTCCTCGTCGTTCAGATACCACTTTGTAGCGACCGAGGCATCGACGACGAACTGCGGGACTGCGAGGCTAGGTGTCGGCTCCATCCTCTCTCGACGCCCGCACGAGATCCGCCGCCTTGGTCTTGATCGGCCCGATTTCCGATCTGACCTTGAGGGTCTTGGCCACCACCTCACGCCGGCGGTCGATTTCGGCTCGCCCGACCTTCCGAGCGCGGCGGCGCACCTCGTTGCAGAGCGCCCTTTCTCGCTTCACGGCTCATTCCTCCCCATACAAGGATTCTAGCGAACTCCGTGCGCGGGTGAAAGGCTCCCTCGCAAACCGGCCACCGCGCCTGAAGATCCTTGCCGACTCTCTACCACCCCTGGGTCGGCCGGCGCCTCTCCACACGCCCATGTTCGGCATGGCTAGCCGCCTCGCGGCCGTTTACAAGACGTAGCCCACGACGTATAATAACGGCGACGTGAACAGCGAACTGAGGGCCGCGCGCCCTCAGTTCGTACTATTTTGTCCTCTACGCTCGGCGCGCGGTGCTGCTGGCGCGGCGAAGACGGCGAGATGCCCGCCAAAGGAGGGGCTTGTGGTCGGGAAGACAGCTTACCTCACCGCCGATGGCAAGGCCAAGCTCGAAGCCGAGCTCAGCCACCTGCGGGAGGTACGGCGGCGTGAGGTCGCCGAGCGCATCCACGCCGCCAAAGAGTTCAGCGACACGGTGGACAACGCCGAGTTCGAGGAAGCTAAGAACGAGCAGGCGTTCATCGAAGGGCGTATTTTGCAGCTCGATCAGCTCCTAGCGAACGCCGTCGTCATCGACGAGAAGACGGTCGACCACGACATCGTGCGTGTCGGCTCGCACCTCGTCGTGCGCTACGAGGACGGGGAGGAGGCACGCTTCGCGATCGTTGGCTCGGCGGAGGCCAAGCCCGCCGAGGGCCGCATCTCCAACGAGTCGCCGGTCGGCCGCGCGCTGCTCGGCCGGCGCGCCGGTGACGCCGTGGAGGCCCTGGCGCCCAGCGGGCCGGTGCGCTTGACCATCGTGCGGATCGAGTAGCTGGTGGTCGCTCCAGACCCCTCCGCGCACTGGCCGCCCGACCGGCCGCTCGACGAGCTGATGGCCCCGCGCGTCGAGAAGCTGGCACGGCTGGAGCAGGCCGGGATCGATCCCTTTCCGCGCCGCTTCGCCAGGACGCACACCGCTCAGGCGGTTCTGGCGGCCTTCGACACGCCGGGGCCGCAGCAAGAAAGATGCGTCCGACTCGCCGGGCGCATCGTGACCATGCGCCACATGGGTCGGCTCACCTTCGCGCACCTGCAGGACGGGTCCGGCCGCATCCAGATCGCCTTTCGCACTGATGTGCTGGGGCCGGAGCGCTATGCTCTCCTGAGAGACCTCGACCTGGGCGACTTCATCGGCGTTGAGGGCCGGCCGTTCGTCACGCGCACCGGCGAGCGCACCGTCGAGGTGCACGAAGCGACCCTGCTGGCCAAGGCCGTCCGGCCGCTACCGGAGAAGTGGCACGGCCTGGCCGACGTCGAGAAGCGCTACCGCCAGCGCTACCTCGACCTCATTGTCAACGAGGACGTGCGCCGCGCCTTCGAGCTGCGCGCGCGGGTCGTCCAAGCTATGCGCGACTTCCTGAACGCGCGCGGCTTCCTCGAGGTCGAGACGCCGGTCCTCCAGCCGCTCTATGGCGGGGCCGCCGCGCGCCCGTTCGAGACCTACCACCACGCGCTGGACCGCAAGCTCTTCCTGCGCATCGCCACTGAGCTATATCTGAAGCGGCTGGTCGTCGGCGGCTTCGACAAGGTGTACGAGATCGGCAAGGACTTCCGCAACGAGGGCCTCTCGACAAAGCACAACCCCGAGTTCACGATGATGGAGTCCTACGAAGCCTACGCCGACTACCGCGACGTGATGGCCATGACCGAGGAGATGGTGGCCTTCATCGCCCAGCAGGCCATCGGCACGACGCGCATCGTCTTCCGCGCTAACGACATCGACCTGGCGCCGCCGTGGCGCCGGGCGACACTGCGCGAGCTCATCCTCGAGCACGCCGGCGTCGACTATCGCGCCCATCCCGAGCGCGACGAGCTATACCGCGCGGCCATCACCGCCGGGGCGCGGCCGGCGCCGCACGCCACCTGGGCCAAGCTCGTCGACGAGCTGCTGGCGACGTTCGTCGAGCCGCGGCTGCTCCAGCCCACGTTCGTCATCGACTACCCGCTAGCACTCTCGCCGTTCGCCAAGCGCCGCGCCGACGACTTCGGCACGGTCGAGCGCTTCGAGGCCTTCGTCGGCGGCATCGAGATAGCCAATGCCTTCACCGAGCTGAACGACCCGCGCGACCAGTACCAGCGCTTCAAGGAGCAGCTTGCCCAGCGCGCCGCCGGCGACGAGGAGGCCCAGCAGTTCGACGAGGACTTCCTGGTGGCCCTGGAGCACGGCATGCCGCCGACCGGTGGCCTCGGCATGGGCATCGACCGCCTGGTTATGCTCCTCACCGACCAGCACTCGATCCGCGACGTGATCCTGTTCCCACAGCTCCGCAGCAAGGACTGACGTGCGCGCGCTGGACGTCGCCCTGCTCTGGCACATGCACCAGCCTAGCTACCGCAACCCCTCTACCGACGTGTACGAGCTGCCGTGGGTCCGGCTGCGCGCTGCGAAAGACTACGTGCACATGCTGGAGGTGCTCGCCGACTATCCCGACGTCCGCGTGACGATCAACTGGACGCCGGTGCTGCTGGCGCAGCTCGACGACTACGCAGCAGGCCGCGCGCGCGACCGCTGGCTGGAGCTTGCCGTGCGCCGCCGGCGATCGCCGAGCGAGCAGCGCTTTATGCTCCAGCAGTTCTTCAGCATCAACTGGGAGCGCTTCGTCCGGCGCTACCCAGCCTACGAGCGCCTGTTGGCGCTGCGCCAAGCCGCCGAAGACGATCCCACCTACCTCGGCGACGCCTACTGGCAGGACCTGGCGGTCTGGTTCAACCTCGCCTGGTTCGACCCCGGCGCCGTCCGCCGCGACCCGGCGCTGCGCGCACTGGCGGAGAAGGGCAGCGGGTTCAGCCCCGCCGACCTAGAGCTCGTGCTGGAGCGCCAGACTGCCGCCGCCGCAACCGTCGTGCCGCTCTGCCGGCAGCTCGCCGCCCGCGGCCAGGTCGAGCTCAGCACCAGCCCTTACCACCACCCGATCCTGCCGCTGCTGCTCGACTGCGCCGCGGCACGCGAGGCCAGCCCCGGCCTGCCGCTGCCCGCCGAGCCGACCGGCTGGGCCCACGACGCACGCGCGCAGATCGCGGCGGGCCTGCGCGCGCACGCGGCGCGCTTCGGCGCGCCGCCGCGGGGGGTCTGGCCGTCGGAGGGTGCGCTGAGCCAAGCTACTGTCGAGCTGCTGGCCGAGGGCTTCGGGCTCGCCTGGATAGCGTCGGACGAGGGCCTGCTGGCGCGCGCGCTCAGCGACCGCTGCGATCGCGACGGCGAGGGCAACCTCCTCCGGCCGGGCACCCTCTACCAGCCCTACGCCGTGGCCGGCGGCCGCCTGGCGGCCTTCTTTCGCGACCAGGTGCTCTCCGATCGCATCGGCTTCGCGTATGCGCACATGGAGACGAAGGCCGCGGTGGACGACTTCGTCGGCCGGCTGCTGCTCGCGCAGCGGCGCCTGGACGGCGAGGTCGGAGCGCCGGTGGCCAGCATCATCCTCGACGGCGAGAACTGCTGGGAGCACTACGCCAACAACGGCGACGACTTCCTACGCCTGCTGTACCATCGCTTGAGCACCGAGCCCACCCTGCGGACGACCACCTTCGGTGGCTACTTGGCGCGGCACCGGCCACGCCGCGGGCTGCCGCGCCTGCCGGCCGGCTCGTGGATCGGCGCGAATCTGGAGACGTGGATCGGCGAGCCGGCGCAGAACCGCGCCTGGGACGAGCTGGCACGTGCGCGAGCACGTCTCCTGGCATCCGGCACGCCGACCGAGCCCCCGGACACGGCCAGCGGCCCGTGGGCGGCTTTGTGGGCGGCCGAGGCCAGCGACTGGTTCTGGTGGTACTTTAGCCGCAACCAGGTCGGTCCCGAGGTGCTGTTCGACGAGATGTTCCGCGAGCACCTGCGCGCTATCTACGTCGGCTTGCGCCTCGAACCGCCGGCGTGGCTCGCCGAGCCGCTGACCGACCTCGCGGCGCGTGAGCGCATTCACGCGCCGACCGGCCTGGTGCGCCCGAGCCTGCGCGCAGAGCCGCGCGCCGGCGGCGAGTGGGAGGCCGCCGGCTGGGTTGCGGCGGAGACCTCGACCGGCACGATGCAGCGTGGCGCGGCGGCCCTTCGTCGGCTGCGCTACGGCTGGAGCGCCGACGGTCTGGCGCTGCGCCTGGAGGCCGACGTGGACCTGACGCAGCTCGAGATTGTCGTCCAGCTCGGCCAGCCGGGCGACGGCCGCGCCGACCTGCCGCTCGGCGTGCTGCCCTTAGCCGACGTGGCCACGTTCGCGCTCCTGCTCTGGAACGGCCCGGCGGTGCGCCTCTTGCGCCTCGCCGGCGACGGCCGCTGGGAGGAGCACGCCAGCCAGGTGAGCTGGGCGCTCCGCGACGGCGTGCTGGAGTGCCTTGTGCCGGTCGAGACGGTGCGGCCGCCGCGCGGCGAGCGCGTCGAGCTCCGCGTCGCGCTCCGGCAGGGGCAGCGCGCCGTCGCGACGCTGCCCACGACGGGCACGGTCGCCCTGGCACTGCCGCCGACGAGAGAGGAAGGGAAAGTATGCTGAACCTGCGCCTGATCCGCGAGCGCCCGGACGAGGTGCGCGCCGCGCTCGCGCGGCGCCACCAGCCCGTGCCGCTGGACGAGGTGCTCGCGCTGGACGAGCGCCGGCGCTCGCTCGTCCAAGAGATCGAGAGCGTGCGCGCGCAGGTGAACGAGCTGTCGCGGCGCGTGGGCCAGCTCCGGCAGCGCGATCCGCAGGCGGCCGAGGCGGCGAAGGGCGAGTCGCGGGCGCTGGGCGAGCGTGTGCGCGAGCAGGGCGAGGTCCTGGCCCAGGTCGAGCGCGCGCTTGAGGAGCGCCTGGCATGGCTGCCGAACCTCCCGGCGCCGGACATACCCGAAGGTGTGGACGAGCGCGGCAACGTCGTCGAGCGCACCTGGGGCGAGCCGCGGCGCTTCGACTTCGCCCCGCGGCCGCACTGGGAGCTGGGCGAGCGCCTGGGCATCATCGACTTCGACCGCGGCGTCAAGCTGGCGGGCACGCGCTTCTATGTCTTACGCGGGCTAGGTGCCATGCTTCAGCGGGCACTCATCGCCTGGATGCTCGACCTGCACCGCAATGAGCACGGCTACACGGAGATCTACCCGCCCTACGTCGTCAAGCAAGAGATCATGTATGGATCGGGGCAGCTTCCGAAGTTCCAGGACAACCTCTACCGCGATGTCGAGGACGACGTGTGGCTGATCCCGACCGCCGAGGTGCCGCTGGTCAACTTGCACCGCGACGAGATCCTGGAGCCGGGCGCGCTGCCGCTCAACTACGTGGCCCATACGCCTTGCTTCCGGCGCGAGAAGATGGCCGCCGGGCGCGACACGCGCGGCATCAAGCGCGGCCACCAGTTCGACAAGGTCGAGCTCGTCAAGCTCGTCGCCCCGGAGACGTCGGACGAGGAGCTGACGCGTCTGGTCAGCCACGCCGAGGACGTGCTGCGGCGGCTTGGGCTGCCCTACCGCGTCGTGCAGCTCTGTGCCGGCGATCTGGGCTTCGCCGCGGTGAAGACCTTCGATCTGGAGGTTTGGGCGCCAGGCTGCGAGGAGTGGCTAGAGGTGTCGAGCTCTTCGAACGTCGGCGACTTTCAGTCGCGGAGGGCCAACGTTCGCTTCCGCCGCGCCGCCGGCGCGCGCGTCGAACACCCGCACGCGCTGAACGGCTCGGCGCTGGCGCTGCCACGGACGCTGATCGCCGTGCTGGAGACCTACCAGCGCGCCGACGGCACGGTCGAGGTGCCAGCCGTGCTCGTGCCGTACATGGGCGGCGTGAGCACCCTCGCGCCGGCGGCGCGCTGAGCCGCGCCCGACTGGCGCCGCGATCCGGCCGCCCGGCTCCGAGGCGGTCGCCGTCGGGCGGGCGGTCGTCGCCCGTCGCGGCACGCGCGGCTGGGACGCCCGGCCGACCCGGCGCGCGGGCGCGGCGTCGTGCCGTTGCCTCGCCGAGGCCGGCGCTGCTATACTTTCCTTGTGCTCGGAGAGGTGGCAGAGCGGCTGAATGCGGCTGTCTTGAAAACAGCTAGGCCTGAGCGCCTCGGGGGTTCGAATCCCTCCCTCTCCGCCTCGTTCCGCAGGGAAGGCGGTCCCGCAGGTCGACCGCAGCGCCGGCACTCGCCGGAGTTGCGTTTTCGACGCTCCAAAGCGAGTCTCCGACCTCACGTGGGCTGACCGCAGCAGGCGCGCAGCGGCGCGACGATGCTGCGCCTGAGCAGCGGCGCAGGGGAGGCGACCGGTGGCCACGTTCGATGTCCAGGCGCTACGCCCCTTACGCCATCGCCACGGCCGGACCTATCAGCGCAAGAGCTTCATCTTCGTCGAGGATGAGACGGGAACCGAGTTCTTCGTCATACTTTCCGGGGCCGTGGACATCGTGAAGCACCGCGTCGGCCCGGACGGCCAGCCCGGCGAGGTCGTCCTAGCGCGGCTCGGGCCCGGCGCGTTCTTCGGCGAGATGGCGACGTTTACGGGACAGCGGCGCTCGGCGACCGCGATCGCCGCCGAGCCGACGGACGTGCTGTGCTTCAACCGCGAGACCATCGTCCAGCTCATGCGGACCAACCCGGGCTTCGCGATCACCATCATTCGCTCGCTGTGTGAGCGTGTCGATGCGCTAAACGAGTGGATCTCCTCGGCTGGGCGGGCCTAGCGCTGCCAACGCCGATATCGACGCCGCACCTTATTGCGGACTACCGGGGCCCTTCCCCTGACCCACATCCTGGCCCTCGGCGCCGCGCGCGATGTGCTGGAGGTCGCGCACGGCCTCGGCGGCCGCGACCAGGCCCTCCATGGCCTTCTCAGCCATCGCCCGCTCGCGCGGGCCCAGCGTGCCGACGTGCAGCAGCAGGTCGACGTGGCCCGTGGCAATGGTCAGAGGATTGTTGACGCGATGCGCCGCCTCGCGCGCCAGCCGCAGCGCCGCGTCGAGCTGCGCCGCCAAGCGCGCCGCCACGAGCCGACGGGCGCTCACCAGCGCTTCGGCGGCGTAGTGCGCCAGGATCTCCAGCAGGTGGCGGTCCTCGGCGGACCACTCGCGCCGCCTGAGCGCATAGACGAACAGCGCGCCCAGCCGCTCGCCGCCGGCCAGGAGCGGCGAGGCTAGCGACGACGTGACCCCGGCGGCGACCAGGTCCGGCGCGGCACCGCTGAGCGCTGGGTAGTCATCCACCGCGACGGCGGCCCCAGTGTGCATCGCCTCGTCCATCTGCACACACGCCGTCCGCGGAATACGGAACACCGGTGGGAGCCGCTCGTCGCCATGCGCGACGCGAACAACGAGCTCGTCGGTCGCCGGGTCGAGCAGCCAGAGCCGCGCTGCCTCGACGTTGAGGAGCTGGCTGGCCGCCTGCACGGCGCGCTCGAGCACCTGCTGCTCGTCCGTCTGCTGCACTACCTCGGCCACCAGCGCGTGGAGCACGGCCAAACGTCGAGCGTACTCCGCCGCCGCGCGCTCCTCGGCGACGGCCCGCGCCTGCGTGAAAGCCATCGCCGCCTGCTGGGCGAAGAGCGCCAGAAGCTGAGCATCCTCGTCGTGAAACGCCCGGAGGCGGGAGGTCGTGACGACGATGACGCCCAGGCGCTGGGCACGCAGCCGTAGCGGCACCGCTAAAACAGAGCGCGGCCCCGGCGACGGAGATGACGGGAGCGCACCAGGCCAGGCAGCGTAGTCATCGACGATGAGCGGCCGGTCGGTGGCGAAGGCGCGGCCGGCCGCGCCTTCGCCCGGCCGCAGCGCCTCTAGAGGCGGCTCGACGCTCCCGCCGTCGCTCGCGGCCAGCACGAGTGCGCGCCGCTCGCGGTCCCACAGGCGCACGGCAGCGCTCTCGCCCTCGAAGAGGGCCCGCGCCCGCGTCACGATCAGCCGCAGCACAGCACTCGGGTCGTGCGCCTGAGCCAGCGTCAGCGCGACCTCGTGCAGCGTTTCGAGGCGCTCGGCTCGCCGTTGCGCCGCCGTGAGCGCCGTGACCCGCCCTAGGGCGGCCCCGATCACGCGGCCGAAGAGGTCGAGGACGGCGAGGTCGTCCGTGCTGAAGCGCACGCCCCGGCGGCCAACGGCCGCCAGCGTGCCGGTGACGTGCGTGCCGACGCGCAGGGGCACCGCCATGCCCGCACGCGGGCCATCTGCCGGCAAGTCCGGCCACTCGGCGGCCAGCGGGGACAGGCGGTGTGTGGCCGCCGCCTTGCTCGCGGCGAACGCGCGGCCCGAGAGCCCCTCTCCGGGAGCGATGCTGCGCTTGGCGCGCGGCGCGAGCGGCCCGGCGCTGGCGCAGAGCACGAGCTGCCCGGTCGTCTCGTCCTGGATGCGGACCGACGTTCCGTCGGCGCCGAGCAGCGCTGCGGCGCGGGCCGCGGCGTGGGTGTAGACGTCGGCGATCTTGCCGGCGGCGGCCGCAAGCGCCGCGAGCTCCGCGGCGGCCTTCAACCGCCGCGTCTGCGTCTGGCGCTTCGCGCCGCCACGCCCTTGGCCTGGCTCGTCCGACTTCGGTGGGATCACAGATCACGCAGCCGTCATGATGCCCCGCTAGCATGCACTTTACTACGGGCCGTGGGCTCCACGGCAACGGGTGCCCCGCCGTTCGCCAAGAGTTTGTAATCCGTCGCGCGTCGCGGTGACTCCGGCCGTCTGGTCGCTTGGTCGTTGACGCTGCGGACCGCTGCTGCTACACTGCGAGAACCGCCTCGGCGGTCGGCGACGCGGCTATCACTCCCGATTCATCACGCATGGCTGACGGTGAGGGTATAGGGTGCTGCTGAAGCGGCCGATGGCACGTCGCACGCGCTGGGTGCGGTCGAGTCTGGAGCTGCTGGGAGCGCTGCTTCTCGGCGCGCTCGCCTTCGTCACGGCAGCGCTCGTCGGGCAGACAGCGCCGGCCGGCCCCGGCGACGGTGTGTCCCCAGGACCGCCGGCGATGCGCGCGCTTGACGTCCGTGTCGCGTCGCCGGCGCCACAGGGCGGCGTCGTTCCTGCGACGCTCTTCGGCATGTACGGCGGCTACCAGGACGCGGCGGAGAGCGCGCGCGTGCGCCAGGGCGGGGCGCAGCTCATGCGCGTCTACGTGGAATGGGCCGGCCTCCAGCCCTACCAGGCCTACGGCGACGGACAGTACTTCGAGCTGACGAACAAGGCGCGCTTGGACGAGCAGCTCAAGCGCGTGGCCGACGCCGGCATGACGGCGGTGGTACTCGTCGGCGAAGCGCCGGACTGGGCCGCGCCGCGCCCGCGGGGGCCGCTCTACCCCGACCGGTCGGCGTACTTTGACCGATTTATCGAGATCCTGGTCAACACCTACAAGAACCCGCCGTACAACGTGCGCCACTGGGAGCTGTGGCCCGAGCCTGATGCCATGGACCAGATACCCGAGGCGGTCCTGGGCCGCTATGGCAGCGACATCCTCAAGCGGCGCGCTTGGGGCAACCACGGCGCCGCGTACGCGGCTATGCTGCGGAGCGCCTATCCGGCGATCAAGCGCATCGACGCCGGTGCCACCGTGCTGCTCGGGGCCATCGCCTACGACTGGTTCGGTGACAACTGCCCTGGATTCAACTGCGGCGGCATCTTCAACTACCGCTTCATCGACGACGTCATCGCCGCGGGCGGGGCCTGCTGCTTCGACGTGCTGGCATTCAACGACTACGCGGTGTTTGCGCCGGGCTGGGAAGCGCACGCGCCCGGGCGGGACATCGTCGCCAAAACGAACTATCTCCGCGAGCGCCTCGGGCGGACGGGCGTCGACAAGCCCCTAATGGTGCTGGAGGCTGGCCTTTGGTCGGAGGGCAGCGACATGCCACTGCGGCTGACCAACGGCCAGGTCATCGCTGTCCGGCCGAGCGCGGAGCTGCAGGCCATGTATGTAACCAAACTCTACGCCCGCGCCGCCTCCTTGGGCCAGGTCGGCGTCTCGTGGTACACGTTCCGCGACTTTGGCTACGATCCCGAGAAGCGCGGCCTGATGACCGAGGACCTACGGCCGAAGCCAGCGTTCTGGGCCTACCGCATCGCCGCCGACCGGCTGCGCGGCGCGTTCTTCTCCGGCATCGCGCCGCGCCTGCCTGTGCTGAGTGGCCTTGGCGAGCTCGAAGGCTACGAGTTCGCGACGCCCGACGCGCGCCGGTTCGTCGTCGCCTGGGTCGACGGCGCCGAGACAGCCAGCATGACGATGCCGTTCGACGTGCAGCCGCACATTCGCACGGTGCTGGTGTACGATAGCCTCGGCCGCGTGCAGCGCGTCCTGCGGCCGGCGGCGGGGCGCGTCGATGTGGAGGTGACGACGTCACCCGCGTACATCGAAGAGCTGAGCGGGACGGACTTCCGGCTGAGCCTGCCCGTCGCGGCCAAGCTGGCGCCGGGCCGCTAGCGCGCCGGGCTGGAAGGAGAGTGCAAGGGCATGGTGCTCCTGGAGCCTGACTTCACGCTGACGCGCGAGCGCCGGCTGCGCGAGCTGGGGCACGACATTGTGCAAGCCGCGTACTTGCGCGGCAACTTCGTGCTCAGCTCCGGGCGCCACAGCGCCTACTACTTCGACAAATACCTGTTCGAGACCAAGCCGAGCATCCTGCGCCGCCTAGCGAGCTTCCTGGGCGAGCTCGTGCCTGAGACGACCGATCGCATCGCCGGCACCGAGCTGGGCGCGGTCGCCTTGGCGACGGCCGTCGCGCTGGAGATCGGTCTGCCGTTCGTCATCGTGAAGAAGGAGCCGAAGGACTACGGCACGTCGCGGCGCATCGAGGGCGAACTGTACCCAGGCGAGCGCGTCGTCCTGATCGAGGACGTGCTGACCACCGGCAGCCAGGCCGTGCGCGCCGCACAGCAGCTCGCGGCCGTCGGCGCGCACGTCCTGTTCGTGCTGGGTGTGCTCGATCGCGAGGAGGGCGCGGCCGAGAACATCGCCGCGGCCGGCTTCCAGATGCGCGCGCTCTTCCGCCGCAGCGATATAGGCATCGGGTAGTTCGTGATGAGTGATGAGTGATGAGTGATGAGTGATGAGCGGGGTGAGACGCATCACGCATCACTCATGAGTCTTCACTGCGCCAGGGGGTAATGTTGGACGAGGACGAGGTCTGGCGGATGCTCGAGCGCGGCGGCGCCGTGCGCTACGGACACCTCGCGCTCGACGCGGCGCACCATAGCGACCGGCTGCTGGGGCGTTATCGCGCGCTGGAGCACCCGAGCGACACGGAGCGGCTCTGCGCGGCGCTCTTGGCGCTCCTAGGCCCGCTCGATGTCGACTTCGTCGCCGTGCTCGACGAGATCGACGACATCGTCCTCGGCTTCATCGCCGCGCGGGAGGCCGGCCGGCACGTCGTGCGCGTCGGCAATGTCGAGGGGATCGTCACGCCGTCGTCGCCGATCGCGCCCGGCAGCCGGGCGCTCGTCATCGGCGACGCGTTCCTCGATGCCGCCCCATTCCACGGCCTCACCGCCCTGCTGCAAGCTCGAGCGGCGACCGTCGTGGGCGTGGGTACGCTGGCCGACGCCGGCCTCGTCGCCTGGCCGGAACAGGTCAGCCTCGTCAGCGCAGTGCCCTACCGCACGCCCGTCCAGGACTGCGCGCTCTGCGCCCGCCAGGTGCCACTGGAGAGGGCCTTCCATGCTCCGTGAGCCGTCCGTCGCCGCGCCGATCGGGGAGCAGGCCCGCCCGACGCCGAATCTCGGCCGGCTCCAGGCCGACCTTCAGCAGTTCGCCGAGCTTGGGGCGACGGCCGACAGCGGCGTGTCGCGCCTGGCGTACACGCCGCTGGAGCGCGAGGCCCACCAGCTTATCGCGCGGCGCATGCGCGACGCCGGACTTGAGGTACGCGTCGACCCCTTCGGCAACACCATCGGCGTCCGCCCGGGCCGGCGAGCGGGCACCGCGGCCATTGCCAGCGGCTCGCACCTCGACAGCGTGCCGAACGGCGGGCGCTTTGACGGCACCGTCGGCGTGCTCAGCGCCCTGGAGGTCATGCGCTTGCTGCGCGAGCAAGGCCTCGAGACCGAGCATCCGCTCTGGCTGGTGGTCTTCGCCGCCGAGGAAGGAGCACGCTTCGGCGCGCCGTGTCTGGGCAGCAAAGCCGTCACCGGCCTGCTGACCTCCGACGACCTCACGCGCCTGCGCGACGCGCAGGGCATCGCGCTGGGCGAGGCCATGCGCGGCGTCGGCTGCCAGCCAGAGACGCTGGGTCGGGAGCGCTGGTCGGCTCGCGACCTCGCGGCGTTCTTAGAGGTGCACATCGAGCAGGCGCGCGTGCTCGAGACCGAGGGACGGCCCATCGGCCTGGTCGACGGCATCGCCGGCAACACGCGCGTGCGGCTCATCGTCTCCGGCCGCGCCGACCACTCCGGCGCGACGCCGATGCATCTGCGGCGAGACGCCCTGGCCGCGGCGGCGGAGATCATCCTCGGCGTCGAAGCGCTGGCCCGCGACCCCCGGCGGCGCTCGACCGTGGCCACGGTCGGCCGCATCGAGATCGAACCGAACAACCTGACGACCGTGCCCGGCCGCGCCGTGCTCTCGGTCGATGTGCGCGACATCGACAGCGACCGCCAGCGGGTCACCGCGCGCGAGGTGGCGCAGCTCGCCTACCGCGTCGGCGAGCGCCGCGCCGCGCAGGTCCTCGTCGAGCTCATCACCGACAGCTCGCCAGCCGTCCTGCCGATCTGGCTGCGCCAGCACGTGGCCGAGGTTTGCACGGAGCTGGGCATCGACTTTCGCGTTATGAACAGCGGCGCCGGGCACGACGCCGCCGTCGTCGCGCGCGTCGTGCCGGCGGCGATGGTCTTCATACCCAGCCGCGACGGCGCGAGTCACAGCCCGCAGGAGTCGAGCAGCCTGGCCGACATCGGGCGCGGCGTCGAGGTCCTTTACCACGCCGTCCTGCGGCTGGACCGCGTGCTCGCGGAGCTGGAGGGCCTGGGCTGACGGAGCAGGCCGCCCCCGGGGCTGCGACCACTGCTGAGATCGCGTTGCAGCGCCTGGCCGCCCGCGCCCTACCGCAAGGCCCCTGCCGCCTCGTCCTCGCACTGCGCGCCTACCCCGAGCAGCGCTCCTTCGAGCTGTGGCCAGAGCCGGGCTCCGCCGCGCGCCACCCGCTGGTCGCGGGTGTCTATAGCCTCGGCCGACCGCGACAGGGCATCGTCGGCTGGCTCGACCTCGACGTCTGCGACCACGTCACGCTCGACGACGGGCAGGTGCTCGACTGCACGGGCCACCTCGGCCGCCGCCTGTTTCGCGCCCTCGGGCGGCTCGTCCCGCCGAACGGCAGGCTCATGGTGGCCTACGAGATGTTCGCCCACGAGGGCGAGACACACCGCGCGACGCGACAAGAGCTGGCGCTGGGCGTCCCACCCCTGGCGACACCCCTCGGCGTGCTGCTCTTCGCCGCCGGCTGCTGGCTGAACATCCGCGACTGGTACATCCCCGAGGGCGGCCGCGAGGGCCCGCGAAAGCTCCAGGGCAACCGGCCGCTCGACGAGCAGCATCTGCGTCGCCGCGCTGGTGAGGCGATGGCCGAGCTCGCCGGCTTCCTGGTACCTACGGCGCCCGCGCGCCCGCCCGCGCTCGCCCCAGCGCGGCGGCGTGCGGCCCGCCTGCTGGCGGCCCTGCGCCGGCGCTTCGGCGAGGAGGTGGGGCGGTGACTCCCCTTTCCCCTCCCCACAAAGGTAGGCAAATGCACGACCTGCGATCGTACAAGAGCAGGGACGTCCAAACAGGATCATACCGCGTGGATGGGCATCGTCGACGTAGGGGCGGCGCTTGTAGCCGCCCGCCGGGGCAGGGGTTCGGGCGGGGACAAGCCCCGCCCCTACGGAACGAGCGCGACACGGCCCGGGAAATACC
>JACQUS010000575.1 GCA_016210125.1 Chloroflexota bacterium
CGGGGTTAGGTAAATCGTTGACCGCCAGCAGGTCGGCCAGCGTCAAGCCGTACTGCTGAGCGATGCGCGTGAGCGTCTCGCCCGGCTGGACCATGTGCTCGGTTGGCTCCGCCCACGCGCGCTGCGCGAGCGGCACGACCGACGCGCTAGTCGCCACCACCAGGGCGACGAGCAGACGCAACACCATCGTTCTGGTACCTCCTTAACGTATGAAGTCAGAAATAGTGTCATCGGCACGACGCGTCCGAGTGTAGAGGTCTGGCCTGCTGCTGTCAAATCGAGCGCTCGCCGCGGCGCTAGCTCAAGGCCGTCGGCCCGTTGCTCCCCGCGTGGGCCGCCCGTACAATACGGGTGAGCGAGGAGGTGCGCGATGGCGGCAGTCGCCGTGGTCCGTCCTGTGCACTTCCTGCCCGGGCGCGAGGCCGAGGCCATTGCCTGGGCCAAGGAGACGGAGAGTATTCGCCAGCGGTGGGGTATGCAGCAACAGCTCATCCTCAAAGGGGCCGTCGACCGCTCGGCCTATATGCTCGTGCAGGTTTGGGAGAGTATGGACGCGTACCAAGCCTGGCGCCGCAGTCCCGAGCGCGCGCGCCTGTCACGCGAGGGCCAGCGCTTCGTTCTCTACGACCCCAGCGATTTGTACGACCTCATGTGACGCGCGCCGTGTCGTACCGCCGCTGGGCGCTGCTCCTGCTGTGGGGCCCGATTCCCCTGCTCGTCCTGTGGAGCGTCATCGCGCCGAGTCGCGAGCTGCGCCTCCTGGGCTTCGGCATCTATCTCATGCTCACGGCCATCGGCTGGGCCATCGTCGCACCGAGCCGGCGGCTGGGGCTGGCCGGCTTCGTCCTCTGCCTCGTCCTGATCGCGGCCACCCTGTACCTCGCCGTCCAGCCGGGGCGTGCGCCGCAGTGACGCCGCCGGCCTTCGTCCACGACGACGCCTACCACGCCGAGATCGGGCCGCACGTCTTCCCGATCAGTAAGTACCGGCTGGTGCGCGATGGCTTGGACGCCGCCGGCGTCGTGCGCGACGACGCGGTGCTGCGCCCCGAGCCCATCTCCGACGAGGACGTGCTGCTCGTGCATTCGCCCGCCTACCTCGACGATCTGCGCCACTTGCGCTGGACGCACCGCACGCGCGCCTCGGAGATCGTCCTGACGGACGAGCTGATCGCCGCCTACCGCCTGGCCAGCGGCGGCACGCTGCTGGCCTGCCGGGAGGCGCTGGCGCGCGGCCGCGCGATGAACTTGGGCGGCGGCTTCCACCACGCGTTCCCCGACCGCGCCGAGGGCTTCTGCTACGTCAACGACGTGGCCGTCGCCGTCCGCCGCCTCCAGCGCGACGGCCTCATCCGCCGCGCGCTGATCGTCGACTGCGACCTGCACCAGGGCAACGGCACGGCGTTAATCTTCCGTGGCGATCCGCGCGTCTACACGTTCTCCATCCACCAGGACAACCTGTACCCGGTCAAGCAGCCCAGCGATCTCGACATCGGCCTGCCAGACTTCACCGGCGACGAGGAGTACCTCGGGCACTTGGAGCGCCACGTGCCGCGCATGCTCGACGAGCTCCATCCCGACCTGGCGGTCTACCTGGCTGGCGCTGATCCGTTTATGCGCGACCAGCTCGGCATGCTGGCGCTGACCTTCGAAGGCTTGCGCCGGCGCGATGAGCTGGTCATCGGCGGGTGCGTTGGCCGCGGCGTCCCCGTCGCCGTGGTGCTGGCCGGGGGCTACGCCGAGGACGTGCACGACACGGTGCGCATCCACGTGGCCACCGGCCACGTGCTGGCGCAGGCGTAGCTGCGCCGCGAAGTGCTACACTCGCTAGAGCACGCTGCTGCGTGGCATCTTCCGGCGAGGAGACGATGCGCTACCGCACCATCGCGAACACGGACGTGAGGGTCTCGGAGGTCGGCTTCGGCGTCTGGACGGTCTCCACCACCTGGTGGGGCGGCAAGAGCGAGGACGAGGCCGTCGCGCTGCTGCGCCTAGCCTACGACCTCGGCGTGACGCTCTTCGACACCGCCGACACCTACGGCAACGGTCTGGGCGAGACGATCCTGGCCAAGGCGCTGGGCGACAAGCGCCACGAGATCATCATCTCGTCCAAGGTCGGCTACGACTTCTACAGCCACGCCGAGCCGCGCACCGGCCAGCGCGAGCTGCCCCAGAACTACACGCCGGGTTTCCTGCGCTTCGCGCTGGAGCAGAGCCTCCGCCGGCTCGGCACGGACTACATCGACGTCTACCAGCTCCACAACCCGCGCATGGACGCCATGCTGCGCGACGACCTCTTCGCCGAGCTGGAGAGGCTCTACGCCGCCGGGACGATCCGCGCGTACGGCGCGGCGACCGGCCCGGCGCTGCCCGGCACCGAGCACACCGACGAGGCCATGCGCGCGCGGCCGAGCATGCACGTCGTGCAGATCATTTACAACCTGCTGGAGCAGGACCCCGGTCGGCGCTTCTTCCCCGTGGCCGGCGAGACGGAGACAAGCATCTTCGTGCGCGTGCCGCACTCGTCGGGGCTGCTGGAGGGCAGGTACACGCCAGACACGACCTTCCCGCCGACGGACCACCGCAGCCACCGGCCGCGCTCCTGGCTCATCGACGGGCTGAAGAAGGTGGCGAAGCTGGACTTCGTGACGAACGGCCGGCCGATGACCATCGGCCAGGCGGCGCTCAAGTACGTCCTGGCCGAGCCGACGATCGTCTCGGCGCTGCCGAACATCTACGACGCCGCGCAGCTCCGCGAGTTTGCCACGGCGCCGGACTGCCCGGACCTGAGCGCCGCGGACCTGGCGCGCATCGCCCACCTCTACGAGCACGACTTCTACCTGGAACCGGAGCCGGCGGCGCGCTGAGCGCGGGCGGGCGAGCCTGTGCCCGCCGACACGCGGCAGCGCACGGCGCTGTCCGCCACCGGGCGGCCGGCCCGGTAGGCCGTGCGACCGCGCTTTGGGGTCGCGGAGCGGTCGATCGGCGGCTAGGTGACGAGAGGCCTCGGGTGCCGACTGAGGAGCAACTGCCGCTCGCCGAGCGCCTGCTGCGCCTGCTCCAGCATCTCGGCGTCCCGCGGGCACACGTCGCGGCAAGCTGGGCGCAGGACTACCTCGGGCTGCTCGGCGCGCACCCCGAGGTCGTCGCCTCGCTTATCCTCGTCTGCCCGCGCATGGATCTCGACGTCGGCGCGCTGGCGCCGGTGGCCCCGCGCCTGCTGCTGATCCACGGCGACTGCGGGCCGCAGGCGTCCGTCGTGCCGGACGTGCTGCCGCACCTGCGCGGGGCGGCGCACGTCACGCTCTCGGGCTACGCCGACGCGGTGTGGGCCGACGCGATCGCCGACCGGTCGGACCAGGTCGGTCGCGCCATGCTCGACTTCCTGGCGGGCATGGACCACGCGCAGCCGATGCCGCCCCTGTGCCTGCCCACGGGGGTGGGCGAGGTTGCGGGCCTGGCCTACCGCGTCTGCGGGAGCGGGCCGCCGCTCCTGCTGCTGCCCCTCGGCTTCGCTGCCTCGCAGTGGGACGCGCTGGAGGCAAGGCTCGCCGAGCGGTACTGCACCATCGTCCTTGGCGGCCGGCACGTCGGTCCGGTGGCCATCCTCGAAGAGCGGGGCTGCGCGGCGGGCTATCAGCGCATGTTCCGCAGCGTGATCGACGAGGTGCAGTTGCGGCCGGGCGAGGCCATCTTGGACGTCGGCTGCGGCACCGGCGTCTTGGACCGCTGGCTCGCCCGGCACACCGCCGACGCGAACCGCATCGTCGCCGTGGACGCGAACGGCTATCTGCTGCGCGAGGCCAAGGCGTTCGCGCGCCAAGAGGGGCTAGCCGAGCGGATCACCTTCCACGAAGGGCGCGCCGAGGCGCTGCCCTTCCCGGACGCGAGCTTCGACGTGGCCCTGTCGGTGACCGTGTTGGAGGAGGGCGACGCCGAGCGCATGCTGGCCGAGCTGCTCCGCGTGGCCAGGCCCGGCGGGCGGGTGGCGGCCATCGTGCGCGCCGTGGACATGCCGGGGTGGATCAACCTGCCTCTGCGGCGCGACCTGAAGGTCAAGGCCGAGTTCCCATTCCCCGGTGCTGGCGTCGCCGCCGGCGGATGCGCCGACGCCAGCCTCTACCGGCGCTTCTGCGCCGCGGGGCTGTCGCGGGTGAGCATGTGGCCGTACCTCGCGGCCTTCGAGGACGGCCCACGCGCGCGAATCATCGAGCGCGGCATGCGAACTCGGCTCGCCGGAACGGAGCTGGAGGAGTGGGCACAGGCGACGGCCCACGCGGAGGCCGACGGGACGTTCTTCGTCTGCCAGCCGTTCCACTGCGCCGTAGGGACGAAGCGCTGATGCCGACGCCTTTTGCCCGCCTCGTCGCGCGGGTGCAGGCCTGCCGAGCCTGCCCGCGGATGGAGGGCCGTGCGCGCGTGCTCGGGCCGGCGAACGGCCGGGTGCCGGCGGCGGTCCTGTTCGTCGCCGAGGCGCCCGGGCGTCTGGGGGCCGACCGCTGCGGCGTCCCGCTCGCTGGCGACCAGACCGGCCGCGCGTTCGCCACGCTGCTGCGCGCGGCCGGCCTCGACCGCGCGGCGGTCTTCGTCACGAATGCCGTCCTCTGCAACCCGCGCGACGCGCGCGGCCGCAACGCCCGGCCCACGGCGGCGGAGATTGCCAACTGCACGGCGCACCTGCGCGCCACGCTGGAGGCCGTGCGGCCGCGCTACGTGGCCGCTCTGGGGCAGGTCGCGCTGGCCGCTCTGGCGCGTGTGGCGCCGCACGGTGCCGTGCTGGCCCGCGACGTCGGCCGGCCGCTGCCCTGGCACGGAGGCTGGCTCGTCCCGCTCTACCACCCGGGGCCGCGGGCGCGCATCCACCGGCCCCTCGCGCGGCAGCTCGATGACTTCCGGCGGCTGGGGCAGCTCGTCGCGCCGCGCCGGTGCCGCGTCCGTGGGCGAGCGCTGGGCGCACCTCAGCGCGATCGCGCGGCGCCGGTCCGGGACGCCGTCGCCGGGGGCGCATCATCGAGCAGCGGCTGGAGCACGGCGACGTAGGCTGCCAAGCGCGTGGCCGCGCGCTCGGCTAGGGTCTCGTCGAGCCGCTCGGCTGGGAGCGTCTCGTAGAGGCGCACCCAGCCGCGGTCCCAGGGCTCCAGCTCGGCCTGGGCGCCGAGCGCGGCCTTGATCGGCAGGAGGTGGCCGTCGAGGTAGGCGAGCAAGCGCTGGTTCGTCGCGGCGTCGGCCTCCAGGTGCAGCCCGACCTCCAGGCGCTGGCTGCGGCCGTGGTACCAGACCTCGTAGTGCCGCCGCGGCTCGCCGAAGCTGAGCTGGGCCAGCCAGCCGCGCAGGCGCACCTGCGGCGCGGCCCACGGCGCGGGCAGCAGTGGCAGCGCGCGCTCGACGATGGCGCGGATGAGCTGGCTCGGCGCCCAGCCGGCGGGCAGTGGCGTGTGCGCGGCGCCGAAGCGCCGTCTTCGCTGCGCGCGTAGAGACATCTCCACATCTCTCTGATCTAACTGGCGGCATCTGTCTGGCGGCGGCCGCACGCCGGTGGCCACGGCTGCCGTGAGCCCGACCAAAACGCCGTTGGCGGGCGGCCCCACCCCAGCCCGAGACGGCCCGCAGAGGGGGCGGAGCCCCCTCCGCACTCCCCCCATCTCGTGGCTGCCTCGCCCTCCCCCTCTCGCACCTGCAGGAGAGGGGCACCGAGGGGGTGAGGCCACCTCAGTCCCACGCTCAGTCCCACGCTCAGTCCCACGCTCAGTCCCACGCTCAGTCCCATGCCGGTGCGTCGCCGCGCTCGCGCCGCAGCAGCGCGGTGGGCGGCTAGTGCTGTGTCACGGCTGATCTGCAAGATTGTCATTCTGAGCCGGAGCGCAGCGGAGGCGAAGAATCCGCAGCCCCGGCTAGGCGCGCCGATTGCGGATGCTTCGGCCTGCGGCCTCAGCATGACAGGACCCAGCAACGCAGGGCTGACAGACCACTAGGCCTTGCGACGACCGGTCGGGTCTGGCGCGGACGCGCTCGGGCCGGGCTCCAGGGCCGCTAGGTCGACGCGCTCGAGGCGCCCGTTCGGGCGGTAGCGCCGGCCCTTCTTCGCTACCTCGCGGCCGTTGACGCGCACGACGTCGGCCGTGTAGTCGTACTTGGCGCCCGGGGCCTCGAAGAGCGCCGAGCCGACGCCGTAAGCATCGACCGGCACGCCGGTGGCCTCGAACTGGCGGATCTTGGCGGCGTCGAACCCGCCACTGGCGACGATGCGCACGTGGCCGAAGCCGTGGGCGTCGAGCGCTTCGCGCACCTTGCGTACGAGAAGCGGCGACACACCGGTCGGCCGGCCGTCGGCCGGCTCGCCGGCCATCAGCGCCTCGAAGACGGCGCGGTCGACCAGCGCGTCCGACGTGTCGAGGCGCACGCCCCAAAGCTGCCCGCCCAGCGCCCGCGCCACGGCAATCGAGGTGCCGACGCAGTCGTTGTCGAAGTCCACCAGGCTGGTGACGGAGACGCTGTGGTCGATATACTGCGCGAACTTGACCGTGGCCAGCACCGTGTCGCCGTCGTAGGCA
>JACQUS010000576.1 GCA_016210125.1 Chloroflexota bacterium
ACTCAACCTGCGGCGGTTTCCATTCGGCGCTCGACGCGCTGCTGGCCATTCGCACGGAGCATCGCGTCCGCCCGGAGGAGGTCGTCGAGATCGTGGGTACGATCCCGCACCTCAGCGATGCCCACGCCGGCTACGACGTGCCGAGCATCACCGGCGCGCAGTACCGGCTGCCGTACTGTCTGGCCGTGGCGCTGCACGAGGGCCACGCCAACGCGCCGCAGTTCACCGAGAGCAAGATCCGCGACGGCAGCATTCTCCAGACGGCGGGCAAGGTTCGCACCGAATTCTTCGAGCGCGTGGGCGCAGACATGCCCGGTCGGGTGACGGTCGTCTTGCGCGACGGCCGCACGCTGACGGCTGAGACACCCTATCCGAAGGGCTCGCCGAAGAAGCCGCTGACGGAGGGGGAGCGGCGCGAGAAGTTTCGCGCTCTCGCGGAGATGGTGCTCGCGCCGGAGCGCGTCACGGCCATCGAGCGAGCCGTCGACCACTTCGAGGATCTGCCCTCGCCGGCAGCGCTGGCGGAGGTGCTGCGCTAGACCGGCTGCGGCGGGGATGCACCGAGGAGAGTGTAACCGGAGAGTGTAGGGGCGCGGCCGCCGCGCCCCTACACGGTCGCGTCCCCAGCACCGAATGACGAAGCGGCCGCAGGCGGCTGCCACGCCCAGGCCTCCAGCAGGTGGCGATCCTCCGGGAACGCAAGATCGGCCAGCGGGGCTTCGTCAGGCAGGAAGGACGCCACCTCGGCGACCTCGGTGCCCGGCCGAGCCTGGCCCCCGGCGACCCGCGCGTCGTAGACCACGACGACAACCGGGCCGCCCGACAGCACCTGCGTCAGCCCGAGCAGCTCGACCGCCAGCCCGGTCTCCTCCAGCGTTTCGCGCTGCGCCGCCTCCTCCGCGCTTTCGCCGACCTCGACGTAGCCGCCGGGCATGGCCCAGCCGCCGCGGCCCGGCGGCGTCGCGCGGCGGACGAGATAGAGCCGGCCGCCGTGCACGAGGCGCGTGACGGCGACGACCTTCGGATTGCAGTAGAGGATGCCACCGCAGCCCGGGCAGTGGAAGCGCTCGGCGCCTTCGTGCGCGACGAAGCGCACCTCCAGGGCCTGACCACAGTGCGGGCAGCGCATCACGCGGCGCGGCGGTAGAAGGGGACCGGCACGGTCCGCGCGCGGAGCGCGCGCTCGCGCACGACGACGCCAAGGTCGTGGCCGGGCTCGGCCAGCGCCGGCGCGACGTAGGCCAGGGCGATGCCGCGCTGGAGATACGGCGCGTATGTCCCGCTGGTCACGCGGCCGACGATGGCGCCGTCGCGCACGACGACGCACTCGGCGCGCGGCACGCCGCGGTCGACCAGCTCGAGGCCGGCCAGCCGCCGCGCCGGCCCGCGGGCTTGCTGCGCGAGAAGGCGCTCGCGCGCCAGGAAGGGGCCTTTGTCAAGGCGCACGAAGCGCTCGAGGCCGGCCACGAGCGGCGTCGTCTGCTCGTTCATCTCGTGGCCGTAGAGCGGCAGCGCCGCTTCGAGCCGCAGGGTGTCGCGCGCGCCGAGGCCGCACGGCTCGGGGGTCGGTGAGGCGTCGAGCAGGCGCCGCCAGAGGGCCGCGGCGTCGCCGCTGCGGCAGAAGATTTCGAAGCCATCCTCGCCGGTGTAGCCCGTGCGGGCGATGGTGGCCGCGACGCCGGCGACGGGCGCATCCACAGCCCGAAAGCGGCGCAGCTCGCGCAGCGGGGCCGGCGTAAGCGACTGGAGCGCCTGCTCGGCGCGTGGGCCTTGGAGCGCCAGCAGCGCCGTGTCGGCCGAGCGGTCCTCCAGCATCACGTCGGGTGAGCGGTACTCGCCGAGCCAGGCGAAGTCCTTGCCGATATTGGCCGCGTTCACCACGACGAGGAAGTGGTCGACGAAGCGGTAGACGATCACGTCATCGACCACGCCGCCGCTGGGCAGGCAGAGCAGCGAGTACTGCGCCTGGCCGATGGCTAGCCGGCTCACGTCGTTCGTCGTCACCTGCTGGAGGAACTCCAGCGCGCCCGCGCCGCGCACGACGAACTCGCCCATGTGCGAGACGTCGAAGAGGCCGACGCTGGTGCGCACGGCGAGGTGCTCGGCTATAACGCCCTCGTACTGTACCGGCATATACCAGCCGGCGAAGTCGACCATGCGCGCGCCCAGCGCCTCGTGCTCCGCTGCCAGGGGCGTGCGCAGCAGCTCAGCGCTCACGACGCCGCTCCATCGGTCGCGCCGGCCGCCGCCGGCGGCCACAGCCCGGGCAGCCGCTCTAGCCCGAGACGCAAGATGCGTCGCTCGTTCTCGTACGTCAGCCCGTTCAGCGCCTCATCGGCCCCGAACCAAGCTACCTCCTCGTACTCGCCGTCGTGCAGGGCCACGTCCCCGCCGATCGCGCGCATGAGGTAGTAGCGCACCGTCTTGTGCACGCGCTGGCGCCCGGCGACGAACCAGTATTCGATGTCGTCAAGGGGGGCGACGAGCTCGACGGCCAGCCCGGTCTCCTCGCCGACCTCGCGCAGCGCCGTCTCCGCGTCACGCTCGCCGGGCTGCGGCGTACCCTTGGGCAGCGTCCACACGCGCGGCGATCCGCGACCGACCAACGCGAATTTGGGCTCATCGGGGTCCGCGCGAAACACGAGACCGCCGGCGGAGAACGCGCGGGCGGCGGGGCGTAGTCGGATCGCCGCCGCCGCGGGACGCGCGTGCGCCCATCGGCCCGGCGGGTGGGCCGCGCGCGCGCCGCGCAGTCGAGATGTTCCGCGCTGATACCCAGCCGAAACGCCCGGCGAGCGG
>JACQUS010000049.1 GCA_016210125.1 Chloroflexota bacterium
AGGTCGGACTGATGCGCGGCGTCTATCCCGAGGCCTACGGCGGGGCCGCTATGGAGTTCGTGGCGCTTGCGGCGCTCATCGAGGAGCTGGCGCGCGTCTGCTCGGCCACCGCGCTCATGGCCGGCTGGCCAAGCTGCTCGGCCGGACAGGGTCTCTGGACCTACGGCAGGGAGGAGCAGAAGCGGCAGTTCCTCGCCCCGTTCCTCGCCGGCGAGCGCGTCGGCGCCGTGGCCATGACCGAGCCGCACTCCGGCAGCGACGTGGCGCGCAAGCTGGAGACGCGCTGCGCGCGCGACGGCGACGCGTACGTCATCAGCGGCGCGAAAAGCTGGATCACCAATCTCCAGCTCTGCTCCTGGTTCATCACCTTCGCCACCCTCGACCCGCGCCTCGGCAGCCGCGGCATCTGCGCATTCCTCGTCGACCGCGACACGCCCGGCGTGTCGATCCATCCGTTCAAGAACAAGGTCGGCGCGCGGACCTGGGTCAGCGGCGAGGTGATCTACGACCGCGTGCGCGTGCCGGCCGAGCGGCTCGTCGGCCACGAGGGCGAGGGCTACAAGGTGCTCCTCGCCGGTGCCGAGATCGGCCGCCTGGCCTGCGCGGCGCGCTGCCTGGGGCAGATCTGGGCCTGCGTCGAAGCGGCGACGCAGTATGCCCGCGAGCGCATCGTGTTCGAGCAGCCGATCGGGCGCTACCAGCTCATCCAGTCGAAGATCACCGATATGGTCGTGGCGCAGGAGGCCGCGCGGCTGCTGACCTACCGCCTCGCCTGGCTGAAGGACCAGGGCTTCGAGCGCTGCCAGCGCGAGGCGTCGATCGCCAAGCTCTTCGCCAGCGACGCGCTCATGCAGATCGCCACCGACGCCTGCCAGATCCACGGCGCCTACTCCTGCTCGCCGGAGTACGCCGTCGGCCGCTACTTCCGCGACGCCAAGTTCGCGCAGATCTACGACGGCACCAGCGAGATCCATCGCGTGATGATCGCCGAGCACGCCCTGGGCTACCGCGGCGCGGCCTGAGGCACGGCGGGCCGCTCGCGGTCCTTGTCGAGAGCGTCTTCCACCCGCAAGGCGAGGCGGCCCCGCTGCAAGTGCGGTGAGGTCAAGCGCGGCCGGCCACGCACCCCGCCCGAGCGCCGCACAGCCGGGGGAACGAACGAGTACGCACGCTTGACAATGCGCGACCCGTCCACTAGGCTCATGCAAGCCCCTATCCGATTGACAGCAAGAGGAGGTGCATCGTCATGGCTCAGGTCGGGGTCTCTATTCCCAACTTCCCGGGCGTCACCCCGCAGCTTATCCCCGATTATGCGCGGCGCATCGAGGCCGGGGGCTTCCACGCCATCTGGACCTTGGACCGCGTGGTCTATGACCTGCCGCACGCGATCCCGACGCTCGCGGCCTGCGCCGCGGTCACCGAGCGCGTCCGCATCGGCACGGCGATCCTGCTCCTCCCGCTCTACCAGCCGGCGGTGCTGGCGAAGCAGCTCGCGACCATTGACCTACTCTCCAACGGCCGCCTCATTCTGGGTGTGGGATACGGTCGGCGGCCGGACGACTTCGCGGCCGTCGGTGTGCCCATGAAGGGCCGCGGCGGGCGGGCCGTCGAGGCCGTACAGATCATGCGCCAGGCCTGGGCGGGCGAGCCCGTGCGCTTCGAGGGCAAGCACTTCACCATCGACGTCGGACCCATCGGCCCGCGGCCGGTCCAGCGACCGAGCATTCCCATCTGGATGGGCGGCGGCCACGACAACGCCGTCCGCCGCGCCGCACGCCACGCCGACGGCTTCGTCGCCGGCGGGGCGCTCGGGCCGGAGGGCTTCGCCGCGCTTTGGCAGCGCGTCAAGCAGGCGCTCCAGGACGCGGGTCGCAGCGCGGTGGGCTTCCCGGTCGGCTGCCTGGCGTACTTCAACGTGCAGGACGACCGCGAGCAGGCCCGGCAGGAGCTGATGGGCACGCTCACGCGCTACTACGGACCGCAGTTCGCCAACGCGTTCAAGCCGGATACGATGGCCGTCTTCGGACCACCGGACGAGTGCGCGCGCAACGCGCAGGCGTACATCGACGCCGGCGTCGAGCATTTGGTCCTGTGCCCGACCACGGTCGATCCCCGCCAGGTCGACCGCCTGGCCCGCGATGTCCTGCCGCGCCTGCGGCTGGGCTAGGCGGCTGCCGACCGGGCGTGCGGGCGCGTCTCGTCTTCGCGTCTTACGTTGGGGCCGGCCTGGCGTCCGCCCCCAACGTAGCGCGGCGCCGTAGCTCGTGCTAGGCTAGGTGCGGCATTACCTGCTCGGCCAGGCGGCGCATGCCAGCGACCGTCGTCTCGTGGCTCATGCCGGGGAAGCGCAGCGCGGCGCCGATGAGCGTCACGCCGGCGTCGCGGTAGCGCGCCAGGTCTTCGACGCAGGCGCTCGCCTCGCCGACGATGACGCGATCGCGCAGGATAGCCTCCGGCGACCTGTCGACATTCTTCAGCACGTCGGGCATGCCCCACCCGGTGTACTCCTTCTGGAAGCGCTGGACGATGAGCCGCCGCGCCTCGTCGGCCTCGGCGGCGTCGCGCGCGACGAAGAGGTAGCGCAGCAGGGGCACCTCCTTGCCCGCCAGCCGCTCGCCGCGCTCGGCCAGCGCCGCGGCGAAGAGCGCCAGGCGCTCGCGCACCTCGGCCAGCATCGGCGTCGCGCCGAGGAAATAGGCGTCGCCCAGGCGCGCGGCGCGGCGGATGGCGGCCGGCACGACGCCGCCGATCCAGATCGGCGGCGGCTGCTGCACGGGCCGCGGGAAGAGGCGGAAGCTCCGCAGGGTCGCCTCCGGCCCGGCGTAGGTCACCTCGTCCTCGGTCCAGAGGCGGCGGATGAGCGGGACCCACTCCTCCATGCGCCGACGGCGCTCGGCAAGCGGCACGCCGAAGGCGGCGAACTCCGTCGGCGCGTAGGCCGCGGCTACGCCGAGCACGAAGCGCCCGCCGGAGATGACGTCCAGCAGCGCGCCGTCCTCGGCGATGCGTAGCGGGTGGTAGAGCGGCAGCAGGAGGATGGTCGAGACCAGCCGCACGCGCCGCGTCCGCGCGGCCACGGCCGCGAGCGCCGGAAGGGCGTACGGATAGACGTAGGGCGAGCCGTGGTGCTCAGCAAAGCCGACGAAGTCGAAGCCTAGGTCTTCGGCCAGGACGCTCTGCGCGAGCGTCGCGCCGAAGTCGTTGTCGACGGCGACGTGTAAGATGCCGAAGCGCACGGCGTCACCTCACCCCAACACCTGCTCGAGGGCCTCGCCCACCATCACCAGCGCGCCGTGTTGGTTGCGTGCTTCGGCGCTGACGCGGAAGCGCTGGCGCTCGGGGAGCTTCTCGCTGACGGTCAGCGTCACGGTGACCGTGTCGCCGGCGCAGACCGGCCGGATGTACTTGCCGGCTGTCGAGACCAGCGCCGTCTTGACGCCCAGGTCCTGGACGATCCTCGCCAGCGGCCGCGACATCAGCGCGTGGATGAGCACGCCGTGGGCGACGCGCCCGGGGTAGTGTGTGTTGGCACGCGCCCACTCGTCGCTGGTGTGCAGCGGGTGCCGACTGCCGGCGATGGCCACGAAGGCGTCGATCATCTCGCCGGACACGACCGTCGTCTCGCTCGCCGACGCGCCGATGGCCACGCTATCGAGCGTGCCCTGCCAGGTGCTCATCTGCATCCTCCTAATCTGGGTCGAAAATAGCCTTCGCGGGCGGAGCGCCCCACCCCGCCCCAAAAGTACCCCCAGAGGGGGCTTCGCCCCCTCTGGAGTCCCCTTTCATCGCGCGCTGGTCCCACCTCCGGGCGATGAGCAACTAGGTCGAACATAGCCCATGCGGGCGGCCCCACCCCGCTCCAAGAGGGATGCCAAAAGAGGGATTCCAAAAGGGGCGAAACCCCCTTTGCATCCCCCGGCCTTCGTGCTGCCGCGTCTCCCCCCTCCGCACGCGGCGAAGGCGAGCACTAGCTGTGAGGCCACGCAGCGCGGCCGCGAATGGCCTCTACCACGGCCACGGCAATGGGTATACGCCGCGCGGGCGCGCTCGTCAAGGGCTGGTGGGCGGCGGGCGGCGTTCTGTGTTATCGTTGAAGTGCCGGCCAGCCATCGGGCCGGCCGCGCTCGTCGGGCATCACCAAGCGGGGGCAGGGATCGTGACACACACGACGGCCGAGAAGGGCTACACGCCACGGCAGCGCTTCGCGCTGGCCCGACTGGAGCAGGTGGCGGCGCGCCGCGCTGAGCCAGGGGCGCTCGACGCGGCGCAGGAGAAGCTGCTTCGACGCGCGCTCTACACCTGCTACCTCGACTGCCTCGACGCCGGTCTGGCGGCCGAAGCCCGCGCCGTGCTTTCAGGCCGTGGAGAGGGCGACGCGCGCGCCGACACCGCCGACGCGAGTGACCCACCGAGGGTCGGCGGCTCAGCGGCGACGTAGGATCGCGCGCGGTTCTCAGTGCACGTGCTGTGTCACGTCCTCAGGAGCGAACACCAGATGGGCGAACACCAGGTTCGCCCGTCCAGCGCGCCTACCCCTGGAAGTTTGCCGACACATCCTAGTCCGGGTCGGCCTTCCTCAGCCGCTCGACGAAGGGCTTGAGCGCCTCGTCGATGCTCTTGCCCCGCTGGCTCATGTCCACCTTCATCTCGCGCCCGCGCTCGTAGGGGAACTTGCCTAGTCGCTTCTCGGCCTCCTCGTAGAGCTCCGTGCGCACGTAGCCGCTCTTGGCCACGTCCAGCCGCTCCTTGAGCTGCTTCTGGTCGTACAGGAAGTCGGCTACGCGCTGGATCACCCCGACCGTCGCCGGATCGGTGATGGCCGGGTAGCGCGGGAACGACGTGATGGCCTTCAGCGCCGGGTCGAAGTCGAGCTTCACCTTCGGGTTGCTGGCGTACAGCTCGCCGACCAGCACGGCGTTCTCCTGCTGGAACTCCTGCTCCAGCCGATAGGCTTCGACCAGCCGGCGCGCCTCGACCGACCGCTCGGCGATGAACTTGTCGGTCAGCAGCACGAGGAACGTGTTCGCCCAGTTGGTGCCGCGGCCGTCCTGGAGCACGCGGCCGACGCCGTCGGCGAGCACCTTCTGCATCGTCGCGCTGTCCATCGCCGCGCCGTCGATCTTGCCGGCCTTCAGCGCGACGGCGGCCTCCGGCGACTGCATGTTGGCCACCGTGATGTCGCCGACGGACAGGCCGGCCTTCTCCTTGAGCATCGTGCCCGTGAACTCGTGCAGCGAGGTGCCGAGCGGCAGGGCAACCGTCTTGCCCTTGAGCTCGGCGACTGACTTGATCGGCGAGTTCGCCGGCACGACGAGGCCATGGTGGCGCTGGCCCCAGCCGTAGCTGGCGACGATCTTGTACGGCGCCTTGTTGGCGATGCCGTTGATGGCCGGCTGCTCGCCGACGATGACCGCCGCGTCGGTC
>JACQUS010000579.1 GCA_016210125.1 Chloroflexota bacterium
CGCAGGTCTTGGCGGCATTGCGCAACGTGGTCCTCGGCCTGTTGCGCCGCCATGGAGCGACGAACATCGCCGCAGCGCTGCGCCATAATGGGTGGCAGCCCCGCGCTGTCCTTCACCTCCTCGGTGTGACGTTCGGATGAGTATGGAAAGGCCCTGCGTACTTTCCGCGCGGCTCCACTTTGCACGGACCGGTGCTGTATACTTCGATGTTGGGCGTGGCGAACCGGTGGTCGCCTGACTCGGCCAACGGCGGAGCTAGAATTGCTGCGCACCTCCTCTTCTGGGAGGGGACATGTCGCCGCTCAGTAGCAACCTTCGCCGACTTCGAGACGAGGACCCTGACGTGGCCCTCCTGCTCGACGTTTTCCAGGATCTTCAGGAGATCTACGATGATTCTCTTGAGGCGATGGGGCTGCTATCGCGCCCCATACTTGAGGTGAGCAACTCAGCTGATGTCGCAGCGGCGCTTACGCCCTGGTATTCGACCGCTAGCGATTGATGGGCAGGGCTGAATCCGATGTCGACCCGCAAGCGGCGGGAAGGGAAGAGCAAGGTCGGGAGACATACCGCACCTGTCTCGCCGACCCCGGCATCACCCGAGCGTGTCGAGCAAGTAACTCAACGACCGCTCATTTGCTATGCTGCCCAGACAAGCAACATCCACCGAGCGATCCCAACCTACATCGACCATAACGATCTCATTGGGTTCGAAGACCTTACGCGCTCCACCGTAGGCGAGGATGTGGATGTCTTCGTCATCAGCAACGGGGGGTCTCCTGAGGCCACCGAGCGCATCGTAAGGCTGCTCCGGACGAAGTTCCGACGTCTTCGGTTCATCGTACCGGCGAATGCATACAGTGCGGCAACACTCATGTGCTTCGCTGCTGATGAGATTCTTATGGGGTCGCTCGGTACGCTCGGCCCTATCGACCCACAAATAAATGGCGTACCAGCAAGGGCAATTCTGCGAGCATTTGAGACTATCGAAGAACGACTAAAACAGGAAGGGCCAAGGGCTCTCACAGCTTATATGCCTCTTATATCCAAATATGATTTGCATATTCTGGAGCTGTGTAAGAGCGCCCAAGAGCTATCGAAAGAGCTAGCAAGAACATGGTTGAGCACTTATATGTTGAAATGTCCTGCCGCCGATCCCGAAATCGGCGCTATAGTTGAGTTCTTTTCTAGCTTTGACATTCATAAGAGCCACGGTCGAAGTATAGGCCGGACTAAAGGCAAGGAACTTGGGCTGAAGATCGTTGATCTCGAGGAAATCCGGGGGCTGGAAGATTTGGTATGCAGCCTTCGTAATCAATATGAACTATTCTTCGACAAGACTTCCTTTTACAAAGTATTCGAGAATGCCCGCGGAATCTACTGGGGGCGGCAAACCAGATCGGTGGCAGTACCGGTTCCGGCGCAGATGCCTCCGGAAGCCCCTGCGCCCGCACCACGCCCAGGTCCGCCGGAGCGCTCTGGCTAGGAGGCCGCATCGGAGGTGTGCCTCCGTTCGCCAAACTTTCTCGCCTAGCTGAAATCCGCGACGGGATGGTACATGACGCCTGTGTCCAGCTCCTCCTCAGGTCAAAGAGGGGAGAGGGTTGAAGCGAACGGAGGCACACGTGGCCGAGGCGCGGCCCGGCACCGCGCGTGGCGCGGTCCGGCTGCCTGAGCCGTCGGCGGGGGAGGCCATCACGGCCGCGCGCCGCCGACGTGTCGAGCAGGCGGCCGACCTGGGCAGCTATTCTGACCTCGACCTGCGGCAGTGGAAGAGCTACGACGATCTCATCCTGGGCAGCCTTTGGCTGCTCGGGCCACGCGACAAGAGTGGGCCGCACGTCGGCGACTACTGGGGCAACTTCGTCCCGCAGATCCCCCAGCAGCTCATGCGCCGCTTCACCAAGCGCGGCCAGGTCGTGCTCGACCTCTTCGCCGGCATGAGCACGACGCTCATCGAGTGCCGGCGCCTCGGTCGCCGCGGCATCGGCGTCGAGCTGGCCGCGGACGTTGCCGAGGCCGCGCGGGCGCGCATCGCTCAGGCGGCCAACGCTCACGGCATGGCCACGCGGCTGATCCTCGCCGACGCGACGGCGTCCGAGACGGAGGCCCTGTTGCGCACCGCGCTGGCCGAGCTGGGCCGCGACGCCGTGGACCTAGCCATCCTCCACCCGCCGTACCACGACATCATCCGCTTCAGTGACGACCCGCGCGATCTCTCCAACGCGCCGACCACGGACGCCTTCCTGGCCGCCCTGCGCCGCGCCGCGACCCTCGCCATCGCGCTCCTGCGGCCAGGGCGTTTCCTCGCCCTGGTCATCGGCGATACCTATCGCGCCGGCGAGTGGCAGCCGCTCGGCTTCGAGGCGATGCACGTCTGCCGCGCGCTCGGCTTGCAGCTCAAGGCCATCAACGTCAAGAGCATCCAGGGCAACGAGCGCGGCAAGGGCAAGCGCGAGAACCTCTGGAAGTACCGCGCGCTCAAAGAGGGCTTCTACCTCTTCAAGCACGAGTACGTGATGCTCTTCCGCAAGCCGCGCGGCTAATGCCCGGCCGCGGCCGCGCGCGCGCCGACGCCGCGCGTCAGCCGGCGGAAGGCGGCGATGAGCTGGCGCGTGTGTGGGCCGGGCGCGCCGCTGCCGACCGCTTGGCCGTTGAGCGTGACAATGGGTAGGACCTCGGTGTTCGTCCCGGTGACGAAGATCTCCTCCGCTCCGTGGAGCTGCGCCTCGGTAACCGGCGCCTCGGCGTGCGGCAGGCCCTCGGCCGCGCACAGCTCCAGCACGACCTCCCGCGTGATGCCGTGCAGGATGTAGTTCGACTTCGGCGGCGTGGTCACCGCGCCGTCGATGACGGCGAAGACGTTGGTGGCCGTGCAGTCGGTCACGTAGCCGTCGCGAATAAAGATGGCCTCGTAGGCCCCGGCGCGGATGGCGCGCTGCTTCGCCAGCACGTTCGGCAGCAGCCCGATGACCTTGACGTGCACGTGCGCCCAGCGCGTGTCGCTGGCGGTGATGGCCGCCACGCCGCGCTCGACCTGCTCCTCCGGCGGGACGACGGCCCCCCGGACGAGCACCACCACCGTCGGCTCGATATCTGTCGGCAAGGCGTGCGCCCGTGCGGCGACGCCGCGTGTCACCTGGATGTAGATCTGCGCCTCGCGCAGCGCGCCGCGGCGCAGCAGCTCCTCGCCCGCTGCGCGCACAGAGGCGACGCCGGGGCTGAGCGGCAGCTCGAGGAACGCCGCGCTGCGCTCCAGCCGCGCGAAGTGGCGCTCGCCCTCGAAGATCTGGCCGCTGTAGACGCGGATGACCTCGTAGATGCCGTCGGCGAACTGGTAGCCGCGGTCCTCGATCGGTACCACGGCCTCGCCGTAGGGCACGATGCGGCCGTTCAGGTAGACTTCCTTCGGAATGTCGGACATGTGCTCTGCTCCTCTCCTGGAACTCGCCTGCGTGGGTGGCCCCACCCCTCTCCAGGAGGATACGCCAAGGGGGGCGAAGCCCCCTTTGGATTCCCCCACTGGATTCCCGCACTGTGCGGCCGCGCCTTCCCCCTCTCCAGCGCGCTGGAGAGGGGGACCGAGGGGGTGAGGCTCTCGCGCAGCCATTCCTTCCTTTGAGAATAGCACTGAGAATAGCACTGGAATAGCACTGCGGCCCGCACAGTGCGTCGCGCCGCTCCTCCTCCAGAAGAAGCGCAGTGGAGCGCGCCCCTTCGCACGCCCCTGCCTTCCCCGTGTCGCCGCGTCTCCCTGTCTCCGCGTCGGAGTGCGGCCTGGAAGTGGGGCGGCAGCTCACCGCGGCTTGGCGCGCGCGTACTGCACTGGCCAGGCGACGTCGCAGCCGAGCGCTCGCGCCGCCTTCAGCGGCCAGTAAGGCTCGCGCAGGAACTCGCGCGCCATGAAGATCAGGTCGGCCTGGCCCTCGGCTACGATAGCGTCGGCCTGCCGCGGCTCGGTGATGAGTCCCACGGCCGCCGTGGGCACGCCGACCTCGTGCCGCACGCGGTCGGCGAAGGGCACCTGGAAGCCCGGCGCCTCGACGATGCGCTGGTAGGGCACCGTGCCGCCAGATGAGCAGTCGATCAGGTCGACGCCCAGAGTCTTCAGCTCGCGCGCGAGGGCAACGGTCTGCGCCGGATCCCAACCCCCCTCGACCCAGTCGGTGCAGGAGAGGCGCACGGCCACCGGCCGGTCGACCGGCCAAACGCGCCGCACCGCGGCGACCACCTCGCGGCACAAGCGCGTCCGCCCCGCGAACGAGCCGCCGTAGGCGTCGTCCCGCTGGTTGGCCAGCGGCGAGTTGAACTCGTGGATGAGGTAGCCGTGGGCGGCGTGGACCTCGACGAGCTCGAAGCCGGCCTCCAGCGCGCGCTCGGCGGCACGGGCGAAGGCGGCGACGACGTCGGCGATCTCGCCCACGGTGAGGGCGTGCGGGACGGGGTAGCCGGCGTCGAACGGCAGCGGGCTGGGCGCGACGACCTCCCAGCCGCCCTCGGCCGGGCCGACCGGCCGGCGGCCCTCCCACGGCGGCTGCGTGCTGGCCTTGCGCCCGGCGTGGTGGATCTGGATGCCGGCCACGGCGCCTTGGCTCTGCACGAAGCGCGCGATGCGTGCGAGCGGCGGGATGTGCGCGTCCTTCCAGAGACCTACGCAGGCCGGGCTGATGCGCCCGCGTGCCTCGACGGCGGTGGCCTCGACGACGACCAGCGCGGCCCCGCCGACGGCGCGGCCGCCAAGGTGCACGAGGTGCCAGTCCGTGGCGAAGCCGTCCTGGCAGGAGTATTGGCACATAGCCGAGACGGCGATGCGGTTCTTGAGCGTCAGCCCGCGCAGGGCCAGCGGCGTGAACAGCGCCGGCGGGTCGGCCACCGTTGGCGTGCCGGCGCTCGGGCGTTTGGTGAGTGTCACTGCTCCTCCTTGCCAGATCGTTCGGCTGGACTCAGGCGGTTACACAGCTCGCGCAGTAGCGGATTCACGGTCTCGAGCACGTGGAGCGCCTTCGCGTCCATCAGCGTTACGCCGAGCACATAGTGCGTCCTCAAGGTGCTAAGCAGCCTGGCGGTCTCGCTTGCCAGCTTCGGGTCATCCGCGCGCGCGGCGAGATACTTCCGGAACGCGGCGAGCTCGCCTACCGTCGCCGCCGCGTCCGGCGGCTGGCTATCGCCGTTCGGGTCGAGTAGAGGTAGCTGCGGCTGGCGGACGGGGTGTTGCCGCTGACTCGTCGCCCAGGCGTGGAGGATATCACTTAGGTCGCGCATTTGGGCGAAGAGGTCCCGGAGCACCTCTTCGTCATCCCCAGGCCTCGGCATAGCCTGGACGAGGCGCAGGTGGCCGTGCGGCGTGGGCGCGGTCGCCCGCGCGGTGACGACCAGCGTGTTCCACAGCGAGGCGAACGTGAAGTAC
>JACQUS010000578.1 GCA_016210125.1 Chloroflexota bacterium
GCGCTGGGAGCTGCGGACTCTTCGCTGCGCTCAGAGTGTCAAGTCACCCCTGCCGGCTGCGGCACGAACGCCGCGGCGATCCTTATCCCCCCGTCTGCGAGAGGGCGATGAGCGCGGCGCTGGTCTGGCCGGGCTGGAGGTGGTGGCGCTCGGGCTTGATGCGCATGGCGCGGCGGAAGATGCGCTGGAGGTCCTCGATCGTCGCCCCGCCGCGCAGTGGCGTGCGCAGGTCGATCTGGTTGTCGCCGAAGAGGCAGAGGCGGAGCTGGCCGTCGGCCGTCAGGCGCACGCGGTTGCAGCGATCGCAGTAGTTGTGGCTGAGCGGGCTGATGACGCCGACGGTGCCCTTGCCGCTCGGGAAGCGGTAGTAGCGCGCCGGGCCGTTGCCGGTCGGCCCCTCGGTCGGCTCGAGCGCGGCGATGCTGCGGACGCGGTCGAGAATCTCATCGGCCGGCATATACCAGGCCGTCTGGTCCTCGACACTGCCTTCGAGGGGCATGATCTCGATGAAGCGCATGTGCCAGGGCCGCTCGATGGTCAGACGCGCCAGATCGGCCAGCTCGTCGTCGTTCTTGCCGCGCATGACGACGCAGTTGATCTTGATCGGGTGGAAGCCGTAGCGCTCGGCGGCCTCGAGGGCGGCCAGCACCTTGTCCAGGCCGTCGCGGCGGGCGATGTCGCGGAAGCGCTCGGGCCGGAGCGTGTCGAGGCTGACGTTGACGCGGGTGAGGCCGGCATCCTTGAGCGCCTCGGCCTGCTCGGGAAGCAGGAGGCCGTTGGTCGAGAGGGCGAGGTCCTCGATGTCCGGGATGGCGCGGAGCATGGCCACGAGGCGCGGCAGGTCGCGGCGGATGAGCGGCTCGCCGCCGGTGATGCGCAGGCGGCGGACGCCGAGCTCGGCGGCAGCGCGGATGATGTGCGCGATCTCCTCGTAGGTCAGGACGTGCTGCCGCTCGAGCCAGGGCATGCCTTCCTCGGGCATGCAGTAGACGCAGCGTAGGTTGCAGCGGTCGGTGACCGAGATGCGCATATAGGTGATCGCGCGGTTGAACGTATCGCTGAGCTGCTGCGGCTGTTCGACGAAGGCCAGCCGCCGACCGTTGCGCGTGCTCGGCGCCAGCGTTGCCATGATCGGACTCCTGCTGCCTGGGGTCGGGACACCCGTCCGCTACGCGCGGTAACTGCGCCCTGGCGTTGCGGGCCTGCTACCACCATCAGTACGTAGTATAGCGCGCCGCTTGCCCGGACGTCGCGCTGCCTGCTATGGTCGCCTCAGCCCATCGCGGAGGCGGCGATGCCGGGCGACGGCCACAGCGGCGACGAGCAGCACGAGGTCCGGCGCGCCGGCGCCGGCCGGCTGGAGCTGGTGCTCACGCGCGTGCGGCGGGGCGACGCGTGGCTCTACGTCCTGCACGTGCGTCTGCTGTCCGGCCAGCGCTCCTTCCAGCATAGCTTTCGCGAGGGCGACGCCCTGGCCCTGCTGGGGCTGACGCCGCGCCCGCGCTGCCCCTACTTCCGCGCCGGCTGCGTCTTCGCCGGCTGCCACTACCGCGAGCTGCCCGACGACGATGCCGCCGCGCAGCCGCTCTTCGATCGTGCGCTGGCGAGCCTCCAGGAGGCCATCGCCCACCTCGTCCAAGGCGCGTGGCTGGCCGAGGACGTCGGGCTGCCCTTCACCAGATCCCCAACATCATCTTGACGTCCTCGCTGGCCATGGTCCGCGGGTCCCACGGTGGGCTCCAGACCAGCTCGACGTCGATGTCCTTGATGACGGGGAACTGCTGCGTGATCGCCGCGTGGGCCTCGGTCTGGATGATCGGCCCGAGCGGGCAGACCGGGCTCGTCAGGGTCATCTCAATCCGTACGGTGCGCTCCTGCGCATCGACGGCGACATCGTAGACGAGGCCGAGCTCGATGATGTTGAGTCCAAGCTCGGGGTCGATGACCTCCTTCAGCGCCTCGCGCACCGCCTCTGTGGTGGGCATCTGCTCGCTGGTCTGGGTGGCCATCGGTGCATCTCCTTCTGAGAATTGCGGTCTGAGAATTGCGGTCTGAGAATTGCGGCCTGGGAATCGCGGCCTGGGAATCGCGGCCCGGGAATCGCGATTGAGAAGTGCGTTCTCTACCCCACCCCACCCCAATGAGGTTCCCAGA
>JACQUS010000563.1 GCA_016210125.1 Chloroflexota bacterium
CAGCTCACTTACGTGCAGGTGGTGGAGGAGCTGTCGCGCGGCTGCACATCGTCGGCGCTGGTCTATGCCACGCAGCAGCACGCCGCCGAGCCGATCATCCACAGCGGCGCGGCGCCCCTGAAGAGGCGCTATCTGCCGGATCTCGCCACGGGGAAGAAGATTGCGGCCATCGCCATCACGGAGCCGACGGTGGGCTCGGACGTGGTGAGCCTCCAGATGACCGCGCAGCGCGACGGCGACAGCTACGTCCTGAGCGGCAGCAAGCAGTTCATCACCAGTGGCGACGTGGCCGACGTGGTGGCCGTGCTGGCGTCGGTCGACCGCGCGCGCGGCCGCGAGGCGCTGACCTGGTTCGTCGTCGAGAGGGGCACGCCGGGCTTCGGCGTCGGCAAGATCGAGAAGAAGATGGGCCTGCGCGCCTCCAGCACCGTCGCGCTCGACTTTCGCGCGGTGCGCATTCCGGCCGAGCAGCGCCTCGGGGAGGAAGGGCAGGGCTTCCCGCTGTTGCTGGCCATGCTCAACGGCTCGCGCCCGAACATCGGGGCCATCGGCGTCGGTCTGGCGCAGGCGGCGCTGGAGGCGGCCATCGCCTATGCCAAGGAGCGCGTGCAGTTTGGGCAGCCGATCGCCCGCCACCAGGCCATCAGCCACCTGTTGGCCGACATGGCCACGCAGGTTCAGGCCGCGCGGCTGCTCGTCTACGACGCGGGTCGGCGCGTGGACGCTGGCGAGCACGGTACGGCGCTCGGTATGGCCACGGCGATGGCCAAGCTCTTCGCCAGCGAGATGGCCATGCGCGTGACGACTGACGCGGTGCAGGTCTTCGGCGGCTACGGGTATATGCGCGACTATCCAGTCGAGCGCATGATGCGCGATGCGAAGGTGCTGACGATCTTCGAGGGCACGAGCCAGATCCAGCGCCAGGTCATCGCCAGCAGCATCACGCGGAGCTGAGGGGCCAGAAAGAACGTGGCGGCCTCTCCCGTCCACGAGGCCGCCACCGCGCTGCCATCGCCGCACCTCTCGGCCGGGGCGGGCCGAGCGATTGCTCTCCGTTTCCTCCTATTGGTAGCTTCGTACGCGCTCGAAGCACGAGCTACAGTACACCGGACGGTCGCCGCGGGGCACGAATGGCACCATCGCCGGCTGGCCGCACTCGGCGCACGTGGCCTCGTGCAGCGTGCGGCCTGCCGAGCGACCCACCGCGGGCTGGTCACCGGCAAGGCCGCCATCGCGGCCTTCGCGCTGCGCACGCCGCGCCTGGCGGCAGCGCGGGCAGCGTGCCGGCTCGTTGGTGAAACCGCGGCTGGCGTAGAACTCCTGCTCACCGGCCGTGAACACGAAGTCCACGCCGCAGTCGCGGCAGGTCAGCGTTTTGTCCGATAGGTACACGAGCTTGGACACCCCTCTTGGCGCAAAGTTCGGCAGCACGTGCGTTGCTGGCGAACGACTCCCTTCACCGCTAACAAGGACGGGGACGTTAGGGGGGAGGAGGCTCAGCCAGACGAACACTCCTGTCTGCCGCTCATACCATAGCACACGGCTGGCGAGAAAACAAGACGCTCGCCAGCTTTGTTGACCTTCTGACGGCGCGGACCGCTCGTTGGCCGCGCGCCTTCGAGACGACGTTTTGGGCGCGCGCTGGCGTCGCCACGCCGACGCGTGAGCTGCGCCCAGCCGTAGCACGATGTACTCCAACACGATGTACTCCAATAGGAGGAGAAGCGCACTGTAAGAACGGTATCTGCGCGAAACCATCTCTGCTACAATAGTGAAAAACAGGAGGGGGTTTCTCGGATGCCTAAGTTCGCCAAGGTACCTCCGGCAGAGGTGGAAAGGCTCAAGCGACGCCAGCCGACCACACTCGATCTAAGTCCCTATGTTGCTTTCCTCGAAACCCTCAAGTCGGGTGACTGGGGCACGGTCACGTTAGAGGAGGGCGAAAGCCAGAGGGCCATCAAGCGCCGCTTGACGACCGCCGCCAAGCAGAAGGGCATTCCCATCAGGTACAGAAAGTCGAAAGAAGGGAAGATCTACTTCGAGGTTCGCTAGCCGCGCGCGGCCGCTTTCGTTTGCTGCGCCCTGAGCGCGCGGCGGTAGGCGGCGTACGGCCGCATCAGGCATTGGCCCCTCGCTCCGACGGTCCGGCGTCGGGGGTGAATCCCAGGTTCGCCCCCGACGCCGGCCGGAGCTGTGTCCCTCTTGCCTGGTCGCAGCGTGCGCCAGATCGCCTTGACTCCCGATAGCGTCGGCCGCGGCGCCAGCCGCGGGACCTTCTGCCACACGTCGCCCACCGCTAGCAGGCCGGCGCGCCGGCCCGTCCACGGCGGCGCGCGCTGCGGTTAAGGGCCGGCGCACGTCGCACGTCAGGGATTTGCACCGATGGCAGCGCCGTCGCCGCGGCGGATGCTGAGTGTGGGCGGTGGAGCGCCGC
>JACQUS010000057.1 GCA_016210125.1 Chloroflexota bacterium
GATCATAGATAAGCTGGGCCAGGTCCTCGATGCTGTAGATGTCGTGGTGCGGCGGCGGCGAGATGAGCGGGATGCCGGGGATGGTGTGCCGCAGCCGGGCGATGAAGTGGCTGACCTTGTGCGCCGGGAGCTGGCCGCCCTCGCCGGGCTTCGAGCCCTGGGCCATCTTGATCTCCAGCTCCTCGGCGCGCGCCAGGTACTCCGGCGTGACGCCGAAGCGGCCGGAGGCCACCTGCTTGATCTTGCTGTTCGCCGAGTCGCCGGTGTCGAGCGGGTGGAACCAGGCCGGGTCCTCGCCGCCCTCGCCGGTGTTGCTGCGACAGCCCAGGCGGTTCATGGCGATGGCGATGGTCTTGTGCGCCTCGGGGCTCAGCGCGCCGAGCGACATGGCCTGGCTGTTGAAGCGCCGAACGATGACCTCGGCGGGCTCGATCTCCTCCAGCGGCACGGGCAGGTGCACCTTGCGGAATCGCAGCAGGTCGCGTAGCGCCGCCGGCTTGCGGCTGTAGAGCAGCTCGACGTAGGCGCGGTAGAGGTCCCGCGAGCCGCTGTCGGCGGCCTTCTGGAGAGCCCTGACGACCTGGGGGCTGAAGCCGTGGTACTCGCCGTCGCGGCGGTAGCGGTAGAAGCCGAAGTCCGGCAGCTTCGCCTTGCCGTCCAACGGAAGCTCGTACGCCGCGGCGTGCCGCTCCAGCGCCTCCCGGGCGATGGCTTCCAGCCCGATGCCATTGATGCGCGACGGCGTGCCGGTGAAGTGGCGCGCGACGAGGTCGTCGTCCAGGCCGATAGCCTCGAAGATCTGCGCGCCGCGGTAGCTGGTGACCGTCGAGATGCCCATTTTCGACATGATCTTGAGCAACGCCTGCTCGACGGCCCGGTTGTACCGCTCGACCGCCTCGTCCGGGTCGAGCGGCTCGTGCTGCTGCTCGCTCGCCAGGGCGCGCGCCGTGGCGTGGGCCAGGTACGGGTTGACGGCGCTGGCGCCGTAGCCAATGAGCGTGGCGAAGTGGTGCACCTCCCACACCTCGCCGCCCTCGACGACGATGTCAGCGCGCATGCGCAGGCCGCGCCGCGTCAGGTCGTGGTGCAGCGCGCCGACGGCCAGCAGGAGCGGCAGCGGCGCTCGGTCGGTCGTGACGCCACGGTCGCTGACGACGAGCACGCTCACCCCGTCGGCGATGGCCGCGCGGGCCGCGGCGCACAGGCGCTCCAGCGCCGCGTCTAGCCCCGCGGTGCCCTCGGCCACCGGGAAGAGCGCCGACAGCGTGCGCGCGCCGAAAGCCGGGTCGGACAGACTGCGCAGGGCGTCGAGCTGCGCGTCGGTCAGGATTGGGCTGCGCAGCTGGACTAGGTGCCCATGCGCGGGCGTCTCTTCCAGGAGGCTACCGCGCCGGCCGAGGTAGGTATCGAGCGCCATGACGAGCTGTTCGCGCAGCGGGTCGATCGGCGGGTTGGTGACTTGGGCGAAGCGCTGCTTGAAGTAGCTGTATAGCAGCTTCGGCTTGAGCGAGAGCACGGCCGGCGGCGCGTCGTCGCCCATGGACCAGACGGCGTCCTTGGCCGTGGCGGCCATCGGCTCGATGACAAACTTCAGATCCTCGTTGGTGTAGCCGAACGTCTGCTGGAGGCGCGTCAGCGCGCGGGGATCCTGCGACGCATGGCCGTTGGGCTGCCCCGCGCTGCTGTGGCCGTCGAGGGCGACGAGGTGCCGGGTGACCCACGCGCAATAGGGCTGGCGCTGGGCGTACAGCGCCTTCAGGTCGTCATTGCGCAGTAGGCGTCCGCGCGCCGTGTCCACGGCGATCATCTCGCCGGGGCCGAGACGGCCCTTCTCGACGACGCGCTGGTCTGGCAGGTCGACGGTGCCGACCTCCGACGCGACGATCACTAGGCCGTCCTCGGTGACCTTATAGCGCGCCGGGCGCAGGCCGTTGCGGTCGAGACAGGCCGCTGCGACGAGGCCGTCGGTGAAGGCCAGCGCGGCCGGGCCGTCCCACGGCTCGGTGAGGCAGGCGTGGTACATATAGAACGCCCGCCAGTCCGCATCCATATCCGGCATGTTCTCCCAGGCCTCGGGGACGAGCATCATCATGGCGTGGCAGAGGTCGCGGCCGGAAAGCGTCAGCAGCTCCAGCGCGTTGTCCAGGGAGGCCGAGTCGCTGCCGTCCTCCCAGACGATCGGCTTGAGCGCGGCAATCCGCTCGCCCCACAGCGGCGACGACAGCTCCGGCTCGCGGGCGCGCATCCAGTTGCGGTTGCCCCACAGCGTGTTGATCTCGCCGTTGTGCGCCAGTGCACGGAAGGGCTGGGCAAGCTGCCAGGTCGGGAACGTGTTGGTGCTGTAGCGCTGGTGGAAGACGACCAGCGCGCTCTCGAAGTCGGGATCGGCCAGGTCGCGGTAGAAGGCCGCGAGCTGCGGCGCGACGAAGAGCCCCTTGTAGACAACGGTGCGCTGCGAGAGCGAGGGGATATAGAGGTCCTTTAGCGCCTCGCGCGTCGCCGCGGCCTCGATCTCCTTGCGCGCGAGGTAGAGCGTGCGCTCGAAGGCCTGGTCGTCCTGGCCGGCGGGACGGGCGAGCAGCGGCTGGACGATGTCCGGCTGGGTGGCGCGGGCCTTGTCGCCCAGGGCGTCCGGGTCGACCGGGACCGGCCGCCAGCCGAGCAGACGCAGCCCGTGGCGCTGAAAGACCTCGGCGCTGATGCCGCGCGCGCGCTCGTTCGCAGCCGCGTCGCGTGGCAGGAAGAACATACCGACGGCGACGTCGCGCGGGTCGCTCCCCCCCAGGCCGAGGCGGGCCAGCTCGCGCTGGACGATCTTGCGCGGGATCTGGCTGAGGATGCCAGCACCGTCGCCTGACTTGCCGTCGGCGTCGATGGCCCCGCGGTGCGTGAGGTTGACAACGGACTGGATGCCAAGCTGCACGATTCGATGGCTGGGCGTGCCGGACACCTGCGCGACGAAGCCGACGCCACACGCGTCGTGCTCGAAGCGCGGGTCATAAAATGACGGCCGCCTGTCCGTACTCACCACATTCGCCCCCCAGGATCGAAGAACCGGAGCTTGCCCGTGTCCGGCGCGGCGGCGAGCCCGAACCGGACAGGGAAAAGGAAAAGCCCACCCTCCTCCCGGTCGTCAGGAGGACAGCGTGGGCTTCGTCGCCGGCTGTCAGCGCAGACGGGGCCGGGCGACACGACGCTGCGCCGCCCGTTGTGGCCTAGTATATCGCATGACTGCCCAAAAATGAAGGCCCCGAGGCGGCCCGTTTTCGGCGAGATGCACAAAGGACGGGGCCACTAGTGGATGACCGCAATCGTTGTGACCGATGTGGGGCTCGGATGTCATTGCCCTGAAAAAGCGGTTTGACTGCCTTTCATCCATTGCGGTGCCGCTGCAGAGCAGCATGGACGATTCTGAATGACAGCCGGTATCTTCACTGCGGCGGGCCGCTAGCGCTCGGCCGCGAGCTTCCGCAGCTCAGGCTCCAGCTCCAGCAGCTCGCGCTGCGCGGCGCGGATGTACGCCCCGGCCATGCCCAGTCGCTCGACGATGGCCAGCTTGCGCTGCTGCTTGATCATGGCCCGTGCCAGCGGCTCCACCGCCTGCTCGGTCCACAGGCGCAGCTCGTGCAGCGCACGCTCGCGCGTGGCCACCTCCGCTGCGAGGCGTTCCATCTCGCCGGCCATCTGCCTACCGCTCCTGCTCGTCTTCGCCGGCGCGGGCGATCTGCACGAACTCCTCGGGCGTCATGTTCAGCATGCGCTCGCGCATGTTCGTCAGGTGCTGATGCAGACCGCGGACGGCGCGCTCGTAGCGCCCCTTGCGCGCCAGCGACAGCGCCCAGCCGTCGATGCACTCGTCGTCCAGCGCGCCGGCATAGAGGCCACAGATGATGTCGATGTCCTCAGGATCGAGGCGCGCGAAAAACTGGCAGACGTGTCGCGCTTCTTCGGGGGTGGGATCGACGAAGTAGGCCATGGCGGTTCGTCCTTGCGAGCGCATTGCGCCCGGCGTAGGGCTACAGCGATGATAGCACGCCCTCCCGCGCCACGGCACGCACCTACTCCCGCCCCTTGCGCGCCAGGAAGTCGCGGAAGCCCTCGCGCGGCGGCACGGGTCGCAGCCAGGTCTCGCGCGCCTCGGCCTCCAGGTGCGCCCGCTCGGCATAGCCCAGCCCCACGCCACGGTGCAGGAGGCGCTTGATGCCCTGCACCATGCGCTGGTCGTTCTTAGCGATCATCCCGCCGAGCTCCAGCGCCGTGTCCAGCACGCGCTCCGAGGGCACAAGGCGATTGAGCAGCCCGATGCGCACGGCCTCGTCGGCCTCGACCACGCGCCCGGTGAACAGCAGCTCCTTGGCCATAGGCCAGCCGACCAGGAGCGGCAGCGTCCAGGTGGAGTTGACCCGCCCGTACGACGCGCCGAGGTAGCGCAGCTTTGTGCGCTCGCAGCCGATGCGCAGGTCCAGCGACGAGACCATCAGCGCCGCGCCGCCATAGGCTAGGCCGTTGAGCGCGCCGATGGTCGGCTTGCCGTAGTCGGCCAGCCGCCAGACGTACACGTTGCGCCGCTCGTTGCGCCGCCGCTGCTCTTCCTCGGACAGCCCGATCATCTCGTGGATGTCGGCCCCGGCCGAGAACGCGCGGTCGCCAGCGCCCGTGAGGACGACGCAGGCCACCGCGTCGTCGCGCTCGAACGCTGCGAGCGCCGCATCGAGCTCGCCCAGGAGCTGCGTGCTCAGCGCGTTGAGCACGTCGGGGCGGTTCAGCGTGATCAGCCCGACGCCGTCGCGCTGCTCGACGACGATGGTCTCGTAGGCCAAGCGATTCCTCCTCTTTCGCTGGTCTGAAAATAGCCCTCGTGAGTGGCGTGGCCCCACCCCGCCGCGGGGTTGACGTGCAGAGGGGACTACCGTCCCCTCTGCACACCCCCTTCCCTTCGCGGCAGTGCGCCACGGCGCATCGACTGCCCCTGTGAAAACAGCCCAGGCGGGCGCCTGCCGCCCCTATCCCACCCGAGCCGGAGACCAAAGCACTCACCCAGGTGCCAGCGCGTCCATGGTGCGCTGCACCGCCTCGTGCCACGACACGCCGACAGGATGGGGCGCGATCCTAAGGAGCTGCACACCGGCGCGCCGATAGGCCTCGAGCCGGGCGCAGCAGCGCGCTGCGTCGCCATAGACCGTCGTCTGCTCGACGAGGTCGTCCGGCACCTGGCGTGCCGCGCCCAGCACGTCGCCGCGGGCGAGGGCCGCGCGCACGGCGTCAACCATCCGCTGATAGCCGAGGCCCCGAAAGAACCGCGCGTAGCCGTCGAACCGCAGGTACAGTGGCAGTGACGCGCGCGCGGCCTCACGGGCACGCTCCAGGTCATCGTCCAGGCAGACGCGCAGGATGCAGGCGATGGCCACGGCCGCCGGATCGCGCCCGGCCTCGCGCGCGCCGGCGGTGACGTGGCCGATGGCCTCAGGCAGGTGCTCCAGCGGCACGAGGCCGAGGTGCACGCCGTCGGCCACGGCCCCGGCCAGGCGGCACATCTGCGCGCCCATGGCCGCCAGGAAGACCGGCACGGCCGGCCGCCGGGGCGTGAAGTCCATCGGGAAGTCGTGCAACTCGTAGCACTCGCCGTGATAGGACGACGCTCCACGCCAGAGCGCGCGCATCAGCGCGATGTACTCGCGCAGCGCAGCCAGGGGGCGCTCGCGCGCCACGCCCGCGCCCGCCCGCGTAAACCACTGCGTGCCGAGACCGATGCCGAGCAGGAAGCGGCCGCCGGACAGCTCGTCGACTTCGGTGGCGCTGAGCGCCATGAGCCCCGGGTGGCGCAGGCCGACGTTGGCGATGGCTGTGCCGATGGCCACGCGCTCCGTCGCCAGCGCGCAGGCCGCGGCGTACAGGAAGACGTCGCTGTGCGTTTCGGTGACCATGACGGCGTCGTAGCTGCGCTCTTCGGCCATGGCGGCGTAGCGGGCGACGACGCTCGGCGGCGGCGCCCCGCGCGTCGGCAGCGTGAAGGCCAGCGCCACGGCGGTTACTCCCTCGAAGACAGCCAGCGCACGATGCGCCGTCGGTGGCGCCTGAGGCGCGGCTGCGGCGGCGGATCGGGCCGCTCGCCGGGCCACCGCAGCAGCGGCGTGCGCGCCCAGTGCACGTTCTGGAAACGACCGCAGACCAGGCAATACGGATGACCTGGCCGCAGAGCGGCCTCGCAATAGAGGCACGTCGCGGGCGACATCGCGACACCCCCGCGCGGCCACCCCATCACGTGGCCCGCTGCGTGCGCCGTTCGTAGTGTAACAGGTCTGTGCATTCGCCAGACGCGAGATTGCGCATCACCACAAGCAACGGGGTGTATAATGATGTCGCCGCTGGCCGTGCAAGGCCGAGCGCGCCTGAGAAACGCTTATGACCATAATGTACACTGATCGGGAGCTGCGCTGCCGGGTCTGTGGGCAGGCGTTCGTGTTCAGTGCCGGCGAGCAGCAGTACTTCGACCGGCGCGGCTTCCAGACGCCGTCGCGGTGTCCCGACTGTCGTACCGGTGAGTCGCGGCTGCGCAGCGGCTTCGTCGGGCGCCGGCGCGGGCCGGCGGGGCCGGCGCGCCCGGCCGAGCCCGCGCCGGCCCCGCCGCCGCGCACCTGGGAGGTCGCTTGCTTCCGCTGCGCTGCGCCGACCCACGTGACCTTCCGCCCGCGCGAGGACGCGCTCGTGTACTGCCAGGCCTGTCTCGACGAGATCTTCGGCTCGTACAGGCAGGCGCATGCCGGCGGCGACGAGGAGGCCGAGCAGGACAGCGTGGCGGCGGCCGAGGCCGGCTGATCGCAGGCTAGGCCTGCCCGGCCGTGTAGCCCCCGCCGAGCCGCATGAGTGGCGGCCCAACGACCCGGCTGCGCCGGCTCGCAGCGACCTCAGCCGCGCGGCGGCAGCCCGACCAGCTCGGCGAAGCGCTCCAGCGCGTCCAGGCGCAGCGGGCCGGGACTGTCCGCGCTGAAGTCGGTGAAGTCGAGGTTCAACTCGGCCACGCCCATCTCCTCCAGCGCCGCGAGCTGCGCCCGCACCTCGGCTGGCGACCCGCCGACGTCGCTCGCCTTGCGCTCTGCCGCGCCCAGCCGCACGCGCACGCGCACGCTCGTGGGCACGTCCTCGGGTCGGCGGCCGGCGGCCACGGCGAGCGCGCGCAGGTCGGCCATGGCCGCGCGCAGCTGGTTCGGCGGCAGGTCGAGGGCGTGCCAGCCGTCGCCCAGGCGCGCAGCTCGCCGGCGGGCAGGGCGGCCGTTGCCACCCACGAGAATCGGCGGATGCGGCCGCTGGGCCGGCTTCGGAAAAGCGCGCACGGGCGGCAGGCTGTAGACGCGCCCCTGAAAGCTGCTCGTCTCCTGCGTCCAGAGCGCCTTCCAGAGCTGAATGCATTCGTCGAGCGCGGGGCCGCGCTCGTCGAAAAGCGCACCGGTGCCGAGCGCCTCGAACTCCTCGCGCAGCCAGCCCGCGCCGACGCCGACGACCACCCGCCCGCCGGAGAGCGCATCGAGCGTGGCCAGCATCTTGCCCGTCAGCACCGGCTCACGCTGCGGTGCGACGAGCACGCTCGTGCCCAGGCGCACGCCGCGCGTGGCCCCGGCGACGTAGGCCAGCGTCATCAGCGGCTCGTAGAAGCTCTTGCGCTTCTCGACACTGAAGCTGCCGGGCGGGCCGTACGGGTAGTGCGACGAGAACTGCTCGGGCACGACGACGTGGTCCGAGACCCACACCGTGGTGTAGCCGAGCTGGTCGGCGCGCTGCGCCGCGGCGATAATATTGGCCGTCGTGCCGCCCGGCCCGCGGTTGTTGATCGAGACGCCATAGCGCATGACGCACCCCCTATCGCTAGCCCGCGCCCTCGCTGACCCCACGTCGCTCCCGGCGGCGCTCGGGGAGTAGGGGCGAGGTGAACTCGCCCCTACTTCGCGGAGCTATCCTCACCGCTCCGACCTTCAGCGCCCCGTGCCATACTTGTCAGCACGCAAAGCAGTGCCGGCACGAGCATGACCCTGAAGGCATCGTCGAGCGCGGCGACGGTCACCGCGCCTAGCCCCGGGGCCGTCGCCCCACGGGCCGCC
>JACQUS010000577.1 GCA_016210125.1 Chloroflexota bacterium
GCGCTGACGACTGCAACGGCTGTGCCGGCGCCGCGCTGAGCACCGGGCGGCGCGCCTGGCGGTGCACGGGGAGTTGGCGCTCGCCCTGTGGGGCGCCGACGGTGAATGGAAAGCCGCTGCGCCGCAGGGGGAATCCAAAGGGGGCGAAGCCCCCTTTGGGCGCCTTCTCGGGGCGGGGTGGGGCCACGCACGGGCGTGGCGATTCCCAGACGAGTGCCGATGGCGCCGGTGGCTCCATCGGCACTCAATTGTACGCATCGGGAGGAATCTGTGCGCTTGGAAGCGGAGCGCATCACGTTCTCCGGCTATGTCGATTGGCTGGAGGAAGCCTACCGCCGGCGCTGGTCCGATGGCCTGCCGGTCGTCCCGCCGACCGAAGACCTCGTCCGCGCCATGCTGGCGGCCGTCGACCGCGACCCTCAGGAGGTCGTCGGCGAGATCCCGCCACGGTACGGCATCGCCACGGTCGAGAAGCTGGCCATCAACAGCGTCATGGGCGGCTGCAAGCCCGAGTACTTCCCGGTGGTGCTGGCGGCCGTCGAGGCCATGCTGGCCCCGGAGTTCAACCTGAACGGCGTGCAGGTGACGACGCACTGCGGCGAGCCGCTGGTCATCCTCAGCGGGCCGATCGTCGACGAGCTAGAGATCAACACCGGGCACGCCGTCTTCGGCAACGGCGCGCGGGCGAACGGGACCATCGGCCGGGCCATCAAGCTGATCCTGTGGAACCTCGGCGGCAGCTACCCGGGCGAGCCGGACAAGACGACGTTTGCCCATCCGGGCAAGTGGTCGTTTTGCATCGGCGAGGCGCGCGAGGCCAATCCCTGGCTGCCGATCCACGTCGAGCGCGGGCTGCCGGGGGATGCTGATGCGGTGACCGTGATCTCCTGCGAAGGCCCGCAGAGCATCCTCTGCCGCGGCACCGCCGAGCACATCCTCAACGCGTTGGTCGACGCCATGGCGCACCCAGGGTCGAACAACTTCGTCTACCAGGGCCAGACGCTGCTGGTCGTCAACCCGGAGAATGCGGCCATCCTGGCCAAGGCCGGGCACACCAAGCAGTCGCTGCGCGAGCACCTCTGGCGGCACGCGCGCGTCCCACTGCGCATCCTGAAGCGCGGTGCCTGGACCGACGACTACGTGCGCGTCGCCTGGCGCGACGACCTCAAGGCGCTGCAGAACGAGCCCGAGGCGCTCATCCCGCCGACGTGGCGCCCGGAGGACATCCACGTCGTCGTCGCCGGCGGGGCCGGGCACTTCTGCTGCGTGTGCCCCGGCTGGGGCGCGCTCGGCGGGCTGGCGGTGACGCGGCCGGTGCAGCGCCCCGAGGCGCGCGCCTAGCGAGCGACCAGACCAGCCGGCGGTTGTGGGCCGAGGCGCGTGCGGCGTATCATCGCTCTCGTGTAAGGGAGGGAGCGATGTCGCTGAGCGACCAGACCCAGGAGCACTACCGCGCCTTCCAGCGGTCGGCGCACGCCGCCGGGGCTCTCGACGTCAAGACCAAGGAGCTGATCCACCTCTGCGTCGCCATCACATTGGGCTGCGAGGCTTGAACCTACCACCACCTTAGCGTGGCTAAGGAGATGGGCATCAGCGACGAGGAGGTGCGCGAGGCGGTACAGGTCGCGGCCTCGGTCGGCGCGAGCCGCATGCTCTCGCTCTGCGACCGCGGGCGTGTGGCCGTCGACGCCGGCTACCAGTACTGGAAGCCGCCGCAGCACGGAGGACACACGCACTGATGCGCGTGCTGGTCGTCGGCAGCGGCGCCCGTGAGCACGCGCTGGCCTGGCGGCTGGCGCGCGACCCGACCGTAGCGGCCGTGCTGGCGGCGCCGGGCAACCCCGGCCTGGCCGAGATCGGCACGACCTTCGCGGTCAAAGCCGACGATGTCGCCGGCCTGGTGGCCTTGGCGCGGGCCGAGCGCGTCGACCTGATGGTCGTCGGGCCGGAGGCCCCGCTGGCGCTCGGCCTGGCCGACGCCTGCGCCGCAGCCGGCGTGCCCGTCTTCGGCCCAACGCGGGCCGCGGCGCGCATCGAGGCCAGCAAGACCTTCGCCAAGGACCTGCTCGCGCGCTACGACATCCCCACGGCGCGCTTCGCCCTCTGCCACGCGCCGGCCGAGGCGCTGGCCGCGGTACGCCGCTTCGGCGCGCCGGTGGTCGTCAAGGCCGACGGGCTGGCCGCCGGCAAGGGGGCCATCGTCGCCACCACCCTGGCCGAGGCCGAGCAGGCCATAGACGACCTTATGGTGCGGCGCATCTTCGGCGACGCCGGCGCGCAGGTGGTCGTCGAGGAGTACCTGGAGGGCGAGGAGGTCGGCCTGACGGTCGTCAGCGACGGCGAGCGGCACGTCGCGCTCCCTGTGACGCAGGACCACAAGCGCATCGGCGAGGGCGACACGGGGCCGAACACCGGCGGCATGGGCGCCTACGCGCCGGTGAGCTTCGTCAGCCCGGCCGAGGCCGAGGATCTGGTCGCCAGCATCTCCGCGCCGACGCTGCGCGCCCTGGCGCACGAGGGGCTGCCCTACCGCGGCGTGCTGTACTCGAACGTCATGCTGACGCGCGACGGCCCGTACGTCCTGGAGCACAACTGTCGCTTCGGCGACCCCGAGACGCAGGCGCTGATGCCGCTGGTGGAGGGCTCGCTGGCCGTGGCCCTGGCCGCGGCGGCGGACGGCAACCTGCGCGGCACCGACCTGCGCGTCGCGCCGGGGGCCGCGTTCTGCGTGGTCATGGCCGCGCCGGGCTATCCGGGCACGCCGGAGGCCGGCCAGGCTATCGGAGGCATCGACGCAGCGCGTGGCATCCCCGGCTGTCTCGTCTTCCACGCCGGCACGGCGCGGCGCGACGGCCGGCTGGTGAGCGCCGGTGGGCGCGTGCTGAGCGTGGTCGGTGTGGGGCCGGCGCTAGCTGCGGCGCGCGATCTGGCCTACCGCGGCGTCGCGGCGATCGACTTCCCCGGCGCGCAGTTCCGCCGCGACCTCGGCCGCGCGTCCTTGGTCGGGCCGCCGCGGCACCGGGTTGTGACATAGAGAACCTGTGGTGCGGCCGGGCGCGTTGGCGGCCGAGTGCCGCCGATTAGGCCGCATCAAGTCGCACGAGATGTGGCAGTGCTTGCCGACGCTCTGAGGCGCCGCACGTCGCGGAGTCGTTACGAGGTGTCCACAGGAGGGCAAGGTGGTACGATCTCGGGACGGCGTTTACGTGTGGGTGACGTGGCTGGCGAAGCTGATGGCCGGGGAATTCACGTGCCAGTGGTCGGCATGGTTCAGGAGTCACTACACTGGCTACACGAGGGCTCCGTCTGACTTCCAGCTTGCGGCCTGGACCGCTGAGCACGCCCAGCTTTTGGACGAGCTTGTTCGCGAGCGTGCCGGAGTCGGCGAGGCGGTGTACCGCGAGGACCAGAATCGCTTCCGGGTACGGCGATCTTCGGGGCTGAGGTTGGCGGGAAAGCCCGACCTCATTGCAATCGACCGGTCCGGCCGAGTGACTGTATACGATGCCAAGACAGGGCGACCGAAGCACAGCGACCTCATCCAGATCATGCTCTACATGATGTGTCTCCCGCATGCCTCGCCCCTCTACAAAGGTAAAGCGCTACATGGATGCGCGATCTATGCAAACGGGCAGCGGTCTGACATCCCTCCCGCTGGAATCGACGACGCCTTTCGCCGTACTGCAACATACTTCCTGGATCTACTCGACGCCTCGAGTCCGCCGCGCCGTACTCCCACTGTCTGGGATTGCCGGTTCTGCGATATCACCGTCGCCGACTGTGAAGATCGATTGGAAGCAGAGGCGACCGCAGACGCTTTGGATGACGGTGCCGAAATACCGCTGTAGGGGCACGCGCCGTCGTTGATCAGGTCGCTGTGAATCAGTCTCCTGCTGGTGCCTACATAAGGGGGTGTGGGGAGCAGCCTCACCGCACGCCGCAGCGGGCAGCGCCGGATCGGTTCGGGATGCTTATTGCAGCAGTATGTTGCGACCATTCTGAGCTTGCGATTGGGCAGCGGAGCGTGTGTGCCGACTCTGGTGAGACGATTAGAGCAACCGAAGGCCCCCCGCCCGGCCTGGCGCCGCGCGCGCGCCGGCCGCTGAAGCGCGCCCTGGACCTCGTCGCCGCGGGGACCCTGCTGCTGCTCAGCAGCCCGCTCTTCGCGGCCATCGCCCTGGCGATGTGGCTCGAAGGCGCGCTCGACCCCCGCGCGCGCGGGCCGCTCTTGTACCGCGAGGTGCGGCTCGACCGCGGCCGGCCATTCCAGTTCCTCAAGTTCCGCACCTTCGACCGCGCCATCCAGCAGCGCCTCGACCGCGGCGACGACTTCGACCAGTGGGTGCGCGAGGACCTGGCACACCGCACACGCGTCGGCCACTACCTCAAGAAATGGTACCTCGACGAGCTGCCGCAGCTCATCAATGTCCTGCGCGGCGACATCAGCCTCGTCGGCACGCGGCCCTACACGCCCAAGGACTGCCAGCGGCGCGTCGAGGCCGGCCTCTACCACAAGGTCTACGTGCCGGCCGGCCTGACCGGGTTGGTGCAGGTGCACAAGGGCCGGCTCGACCAGTTCCCCGAGCCGCTGCTCGAGGACGAGTACTGGAAGCGCTACTGCACGTTGTCTGACTGGCAGCTCCTGCGCTTCGAACTCGACCTGCTCTGGCGCACGGCGCGCACCATGCTCGAGGGCCAGGGGCTCTAGCCGTGGGCGCGGCACTCGCCTGGCTCCTGGCGATCGAAGTGCTGGGTCTCCTGGCCTGGCCACTCACCCGCTGGCTGCTGCGCGCACTGCCCGACCGTGGCTGGGCCTTCACGAAGTGCGTCGGCCTGCTCGTCGCCGGCTACGTGCTGTGGATCGGCGCGACATTCGCCCTGCTGCCGAACACCCAGGCCGGAGCCATCGGCGCGGCGGTCGCGCTCGTGCTCCTCGGCCTGCTCGCGCCCGGTTTGAGACTGGGGGACGCGGGGACGGGGAGACACGGAGACGCGGAGACGGGGGGACACGGGGACACGGAGACGCGGGGACGCAGGGACGAGGAGCGTGTGCGCGCGCTGTCGGCGGTGCGCGCCTTCTCCGCGTCTCTCTCTCTCCGCGTCTCCGCGTCGGCGGGGTGGTGGTTGGGCGGGGAAGCGCTCTTCATCGTCGCCTTCGCCGCCGTGGCGCTCTACCGTGCCTACGACCCGGCGGCGGCGCACACCGAGCAGCCGATGGACCTGGCGTTGCTGCAGGCCGCCTGGCGGACCGAGCGCCTGCCGCTCCAGGACCCCTGGTTCGCTGGCGAGCCCCTGCCATACTATTGGTTCGGCTATTTCCTAATGGCCATGCTCGCCCACCTCAGCGGCGTGCCCCCGGCCCTGGGTTACAACCTCGCGCTGGCCACGGTGGCCGGCTTGGCCGCGCAGGGCGCCGCCGGCGTGGTGGCCAATCTGCTGGCCCCGCGGTTGGGGTGGCGACGCGCCGCCGCGCATGGCTGGGTCGGCGCCGGTTTGCTGCTGGTGCTGGCGACCTGGGAGGGCCTGCTCGAGCGGCTGCGCGCCTGGCGCGCGCTGCCCGCGGCCGCCTGGGCGTGGCTGGCGATCGACGGCCTGGCCCCGCCGGACGGGCTGCCGCGGCTCGTCCCGACTGACCCGCCCGACGCCTGGTGGTGGTGGCGCGCGACGCGGGTCATCGCCACCTACGGCCCGCACCCGCTGCGCGGCGGGCCGCCTATCGCCCTCGACTATACGATCACCGAGTTCCCGCTCTTTAGCCTCATGCTCGGCGACCTGCACCCGCACGTGATGGGCCTGCCGTTGTTCGTCCTGGCGATCGGGCTGTCGCTGGCCGTTTTCCACGAGGCGCCACCGCCGCGCCTGGCCTGGGCGAGCGCCGAGTGGCCGCGCCTGGCGCTGGCGGCGCTGCTGCTCGGCGCGCTCGGCTTCGTCAATAGCTGGGACTTGCCGACCGGCCTCGCCCTGGTGGCCGGCGCCTGGGCCTTGCGGCTGCTGCCGACCGTGGGCTGGCGCACTGCGATCCGCCACGCGCTGGTCGCCGCTGCTGGTCTGCTGGGGGCTGCTCTGCTGCTCTACCTGCCCTTCTACCTGTCGCTGCGCTCGGCGGCGCAGGGGCTAGGCGTGACGCTCTTCCGTAGCCAACCGCAGCACTTCGCCATCGTCTGGGGGCCGCTGCTCGTGCTGGCCGCCGCCCTGCTCGTCGTGGCCTGGCAGCGCGCCAGTCCCGGCTGGCCGGTGCGCGGGCCCGGCGGCCGCTGGGGTGCGGCGCTGCTGGGTCTCGCGCTCGGCCTATTGCTGTTTGCCCAGGCCTGGGTGGCGCTGGGCCTCCTTGCGGCTTTGGCGCTGTCCGCCTGGCTGCTGGCCCGCGCCCGCGACGACGCGCTGGCCCGGGACGAGCGCTTCGCCATCGGGCTGGTGGTGCTAGCGCTCGCGCTGCTGCTGGTGCCCGAGTTCGTGTTCGTGCGCGATCTCTTCGGCAACCGCATGAACACGGTCTTCAAGCTGTCGTACCAAGCCTGGGCGCTGCTGGCGCTGAGTGGCGGCTATGCGCTGGCGGTGGTGGGGCCGGCGCTGCCGGCGGGCCGCCGCTGGCTGTGGCGCGGCGCCGTCGCGCTGGCGCTCGGCGCAGGGCTGGTCTACCCGGCACTGGCGCCGTGGTCGAAGGCGCAGGGCTTCGGCCGGCCACCGACGCTCGATGCGACGCTCTGGCTGGCCCAGCGCCGGCCGGCCGAGGCGGCGGCGCTGGCCTGGCTGCGCGCCAATGCCGGCCCGGAGGACGTCGTGCTGGAGGCCCCGGGCCGCTCGTACGATCCGCTGACGGCGCGCGTCGGGCCGCAGACTGGGCTGCCGACGGCGCTCGGCTGGCCGTGGCACGTGACGCAGTGGCGCGGCAGCGGGGCGCCGGCGGAGCAGCGCCAGCGCGAGGTAGCGACGCTGTACGCGACGCCGGACGCGGCCGAGGCGCGGCGCCTGCTCGAGCGCCTGCACGTGCGCTGGGTGCTCGTCGGCGAGAACGAGCGCGCCGCGTACCCGCCGGCCGGCCTGGCGAAGTTCGAGCGCCTCCTGCGCGTGGCCTACAGCGAGGACGGCGTGACGATTTACGGGAATCCTTAGGAGCGGGCTATACTCACCGCGCGTCGGCACGGAGCGTAGACAGAGTGTACGTGTCACGGCATCTGACCGTTGAGCTGCTGGCCTACGGCGGCGTCGTGGCCGCCGGCCTGGCGCTGCGGCTGGCCGGGCTCGGGCAGGCGCCCCTGGAGCCGTCGGAGGCCGAGCTGGCGCTGTCCGCGTGGCAGGTGACCCGCGGCGCGCCGCCGGCCCTCGACGGCGGGCCGCTGCCGGTCTTCGCCACGACGCTCGTGCTCTTCGTCTTCGGCGCCAGCGATGCCGCGGCGCGGCTGCTGCCGGCGCTGGCCGGCGCAGCGCTGCCGCTGGCCGCCTGGGCGCTGCGCGGCGCGTGCGGACGCTGGGGCGCACTGGGCGCGGCCACGGCGCTCGCCGTCTCGCCGACGCTAGTCGCCGCTGGCCGACGCGCCGAGGCGACGGCACTTGTCCTGGCCCTCGCAGCCCTCGTGCTGGCGAGCGCGGCGCTGCCGGGCCGGCCCCGCTGGACCGCGACGGCGTTGGTCGGCGGAGCGCTGGCGGCCGGCGGGACGCCCGGCTTCCTCGCGCTGACGGCCTTGGCGCTCGGAGGGCTGTGGGCGGTGCGCCGCGAGTGGCGGCGTGCGCGATCGCGCTTCTGGCGGCCGCTCCCGATGGGTTTCGCGGCCAGCTTCCTCGTCGCCACCGGCGGCCTGGCCGTACCCAGCGGCTGGGGACTGGGCGTCTGGCAGCCCTATGTCACCTGGCTGCTCGGCGTCGGCGACCCGCTGCCGGCGCTGCGCGCGTACGCCCGCGAACTCCTGCTGCTCGACCCGGCCGCGCTGGCGCTGGTGGGGCTGGCGGTCCTCGCGGCGGGGCGGCGGCTGCTCGCCGGCCCGAGCGCGTGGCTCGGCGGCAGCGCGCTCGTCGTCCTGGCGCTGGGCGCGGCGACTGCGACGGCGCCGCCGGCGGCTCTGGCTGTGGTGACGGCGGCGGCTCTCGCCGCGGCCGGGGCGAGCCTGGCTGCCGAAATCGCGGCCGGAGTGGCCGCGCTGCACGCCGCAGCGCTGCCTGAGGGGCAGGCCGGCGGTCCGCCCTGGCCGGCGCTGGGCCTCGGACTGCTTGGCATCGGCGTCGGCCTCTGGCTCGCAGCGCTGGTGATCTCCTCGGCCACACTGCCGGGCGGCCCGCCGCGCGTGTTCGACACGCCGATCACCGGCTACTTCGCCCTGACCCTCGGCCTGCTGGCGCTGGCCGCCGCGGTCGGCTTTCAGGCCCTCGGCGCCGAGCGGACGCGGCTGACCGCGCTCGTCGCCGCCCTGGCCGTCGCCTCGGCGCTGGCGCTGCACGGCGCGACCTGGGGTGTGGTGCTCGCCGTCGGCGGGCCAGAGACGCAGGCCGGCATGCGGAGCAGCAGCGCCGACCTGGCGAATCTGGTCGACGAGGTCGAGCGCCACGCGGCGGTCTGGAGCACGCCGGGTCGGCGCGACGTGCCGCTGGCGCTCGACGCCGCGGTCGAGCTGCCGCTGGCGTGGTACCTCCGAGCGTACGAGCAGCGCCCGGCGCGCGCCGAGGACGCGCGGCTGGTGGTGCAGCCGGCGGCGGCGCCGCGGCCGGCCGGGCGCTGGGCCGAGCGCCGCTATCGCTTGGGCGTATCCGGCCGCGCGCCCGCCCCGGGCGATCTCTGGCGCTGGCAGCTCTATCGTGAGCGGCCGGGGCCGAGCGAGCCGGTCGACGTGCTGCTGCTGGTGCGTCTGGACTGAGGATCCGGGCGCGCGCCCAGGCCTGCGCCCGCCGTGGTTCCCCGTGTGGCACGGATCCGGTCGCCGCGGCACCCGTCGTCAGCGGCCACGTTCCGCCGCGGCGGCGATGCTATACTTGCGCCAGCGCCCTCGGGGCGCTGTCTGGCACGGCCACCGGCGAGACCGCGGGTGAGGCCGCGCGAGGCATCGGCCGGTGCGGGCCTTCCGGGGCGTGGAAGAGGGAATGGCGGAGCAGGCGGTAGGGGTGACGCGCGTGACCCCCAGCGGCATGAAGGTGCTGGGGACGGTCGCGCTCGGCAACTTCATGTCGGGCATGACCAACAACTCCGTGTACACCGTCCTCCCGCTCATCGCCGAGGCCTTCGACAGCACGCTGGCCCTTACCGGCTGGGTGATCCTCACATACCAGCTTACGATTAGCTGCCTGCTGCTGTTCGTCGGCCGGCTGGCCGACATCATCGGGCCGCGGCGCATCTACATCAGCGGCTTCGTCGTCTACACGCTCGCGTCGGCCTCCTGCACCGTGGCCCCGACGATCGGCTGGCTCATCGCCGCGCGCGCGCTCCAAGGCATCGGCGCGTCGATGCTGATGGCGACGAGCCCCGGCATCGTCGTCGCCTCCGTACCGCCCGAGCAGCGCGGCCGCGCGATGGGCCTGCTCTCGGCGGCGGTGTACCTCGGGCTGTCGACCGGCCCCGGGCTCGGCGGCATCGTCGCCTACCTGTGGGGCTGGCGCGTGGCCTTCGCCCTGAACATCCCGGTCGGGCTGCTGGCGCTCGCCCTCGCCGCGCGCACGCTGCCGCGCGACCGCCCCGAAGGGCAGCGCGTGTCGCTGGACTACTCCGGCGGCGCGGTGTTCTTCTTCGGGCTGGGCAGCACGCTGCTGGGGGTGACCTTCGGCCAGCAGTGGGGCTGGACCTCGCCGTCGATCCTCGGCCTGCTCGCCGTGGGGACGATCCTCCTGCCGCTCTTCGTGTGGTGGGAGGCGCGCACCCCTCGCCCAATGCTCGACCTGACGCTTTTCCGCTCGCGTCTTTTCGCCGCGGCGACCGTATCGGCGCTCCTGCACTATCTCAGCATGGCAGTGGTCAACCTCCTCGCCCCGTTCTATCTCATCACCGCGCGCGGTCTCGACCCGGCGAGCGCCGGCCTGCGGCTGATGGCCATGCCTGTCGCCATGGTCGTGATGGCGCCGCTCTCGGGCACCATCTCCGACCGTATCGGCACGCGCGCGCCGGCGACCCTGGGCGCGCTGTTCATGGTCGCTGGGATGGCGTCGTTGAGCATGCTCCCGGCCGACGGCTCGCCGGACACCATCATGTGGCGGCTGGCGCTGGCCGGCCTCGGCGCCGGCCTCTTCACCTCGCCGAACAACGCCGCGCTCATGGGCGCGGCTCCGTCCAGCCGGCGGGGCATCGCCGGCGGCGTGATGGCCGCGGCGCGCATGGTGGGCTTCGTGATCGGCGTGGCCGGCGCCGGCGCGGCTCTCGCCGTCGCTCTGGCGGCCCGTGGGGCGACGGCCCCGGGGCTAGGCGCGGTGACCGTCGCCGCGCTCGACGATGCCTTCAGGGTCATGCTCGTGCCGGCACTGCTTTGCGTGCTGACAAGCATGGCACGGGGCGCCGAAGGTCGGAGCGGCGACGATGGCTCCGCGAAGTAGGGGCGAGTTCACCTCGCCCCTACTCCCCGAGCGCCGCCGGGAGCGACGTGGGGCTAGCGAGGGCGCGGGCTAGCGAAAGGGGGTGCGTCATGCGCTATGGCGTCTCGATCAACAACCGCGGGCCGGGCGGCACGACGGCCAATATTATCGCCGCGGCGCAGCGCGCCGACCAGCTCGGCTATGCCACGGTGTGGGTCTCGGACCACGTCGTCGTGCCCGAGCAGTTCTCGTCGCACTACCCGTACGGCCCGCCCGGCAGCTTCAGTGTCGAGAAGCGCAAGAGCTTCTACGA
>JACQUS010000567.1 GCA_016210125.1 Chloroflexota bacterium
CGCCGCGGGCAAGGTCGGGCGCAACGACCCCTGCCCGTGCGGCAGCGGCAAGAAGTACAAGAAGTGCCACGGGCGCTGACGGTTGGCATGTTATGCCGAGATAATGTAGGATCGGTTACGCACCAGCGGCGTGTAGCGGTGCGAAACTGCCTGTGACACAATCCGTCGTGTGCGGTGCAGCTTCCGAGGTGTAGTGGGGCTGCAGGTGCGCGGTTACCGCGCGTTTACTGATAGTACCAATGATAGTACCAAGGGTAGTACCAACGGTCTCGCCAGCAGGCCTACATGGGGAGCGCCGAGGGGCGAAGCCCCTCGGCACAACTCTCCGGGGTGGGGTGGGGACGTATGAGCGATGCCTAGTGCTGTGGGCAGAGGAGCGTGGCAGCAGTGGATGGAACGATGAGCGAGGAGCAGGCTGCGGCCATCGCTGAGGCGCGCGATATCGCCCAGCGCATCGCCGACAACATCGCCAGGGTCATCATCGGCAAGAGCGCCGAGATTGAGCTGGCCCTCATCGCCCTGGTCTGCCAGGGTCACCTGCTCATCGAGGACATCCCCGGCGTGGGCAAGACCTCGCTGGCCAAGGCGCTAGCCCGCTCGGTCGGCTGCACCTTCCGGCGCATTCAGTTCACGCCCGACCTCCTGCCCAGCGACGTCACCGGCGTCTCGATCTACAACCAGAGGACGCAGGCCTTCGAGTTCCGGCCCGGGCCGATCATGGCCCAGATCGTCCTGTCCGACGAGATCAACCGCGCGACGCCCAAGACGCAGTCGGCGCTCCTGGAGGCCATGGAGGAGCGGCAGATCACCGTCGACGGCGTCACGCATCCCGTCCCCCTGCCGCACCTGGTGATGGCGACGCAGAACCCCATCGAGTACGAGGGTACGTTTCCGCTGCCGGAAGCGCAGCTCGACCGCTTCATGATGCGCCTGACTTTGGGCTACCCGTCGCGCAACGACGAGCTGGCCATCCTCGACAGCCAGCGCCTGCGCCACCCGATCGAGACGCTCGAGCAGGTCGTCGAGGTCGACGAGCTGCGCAAGCTCCAGCGCATCGTCCGCGAGCACGTGCGCGTGGATCCGCTGGTGCGTGAATACATCGTCGCCATGGTCGCGGCGACGCGCCAGCACGACGACGTCTACCTCGGCGCCAGCCCGCGTGGCTCGCTGGCACTCTTCCGTGGCGGCCAGGCGCGCGCTGCGCTGCACGGTCGCGGCTACGTCCTTCCTGACGACGTGAAGGGGCTGGCCGAGCCCGTGCTGGCTCATCGCATCATCGTCCGGCCGGAGGTCCGGCTGAAGAGCGTTACGGCGTCGAGCGTCGTGCGCGATATTTTGCAGACCGTGCCGGTTCCAGGCGCGCGCGTCCGCGCCTGAGGCGTGAGCTATCAGCCGTCAGCCGTCAGGAGAGCATGCTGAAAGCTAATCGTTCATTGCTGATCGCTGAAAGCTGAGCGCTGAAAGCTGAGAGCTAGGAGGAGTGCATGCCCGCACGGATGGCCATCGCCGTGACGGTGATGCTCTTCGCCACCGGCGCGGCGACGGGCTTCGAGGTGCTCTCGCGGCTCGGCTATGCCGTGCTGGGCTTCGTGGCCCTGGCCTACGTGTGGGCACGCGTGAGCGTGCGCGACCTGGAGCTGACGCGCACGCTCAGCGGCGCGCGCTTCGCGGTTGGCGAGAGCGTCGAGGAGCGGCTGGCCGTCCGCAACCCGGGCTGGTGGCCGATCTTCTGGGTGGAGGTACGCGAGCCGACCGACCTGCCCGGCCACCACCCCGGCCACGTGCTCAGCCTGGCGCCGCGCGGTGGTGCCGAGTGGACCGTGCGCACCGAGTGCCGCCGCCGCGGGCGCTACGTCCTCGGGCCGCTGGAGCTGCGCACGGGTGACCCCTTCGGCCTCTTCCCACAATACCGCTATGCCGGCACGGTACAGCACCTCATCGTCTACCCACCGCTCGTGGCGCTTCAGGAGTTCCACCTCTGGGGCGGTGAGATGGCCGGCGGGCGCGCGCTGGCGCGCTGGACGCAGCAGGTCACGCCGAGCGCCGCCGGCGTGCGCGAGTACCTGCCTGGCGATGCGTTCAACCGCCTGCACTGGCCCTCGACGGCGCGCACCGGCCGGCTGATGGTCAAGGAGTTCGAGCCCGACCCGACCTCTGACGTGTGGATCGTGCTCGACACGCAGCGCGAGGTGCAGGTGGGCGTCGAGGACGACGGCACCGAGGAGTGGGGCGTCAAGGTAGCGGCGTCCCTGGCCATGCACTTCCTGAACCAGGAGCGCGCCGTCGGCTTGATCGCCGCGGCGCAGCGCTACGACGTCGTCGCGCCGGACCGCGGCGCGCGCCAGGCGCTGCGCCTGCTCGAGGAGCTGGCCCTGCTGCGCGCCGAGGGGCAGGCCCCGCTCCCGCAGGTGCTGAATGCCGAGAGCCAGCGCTTCGGCCCGGCGGCCGCGGTCCTGATCGTGACTCCGTCGCTTGACTTGCGCTGGGTCCAGGCGGCGCAGCAGCTCACCCTGCGCGGGCTGCGCGTCGCCGCGGTGCTTCTCGAGCCCAGCACCTTCGGCCGCGCGGACAATGCCTTCCAGACCGTCGGCGCGTTGGCCAGCGCGGCGATCCCGTCGTTCCTGGTCAAACGTGGCGACGTGCTACAGCGCGTGCTGATGAGCCGAGGCGAGCGCGTGCGCAGCAGACTGCGTTAGAGGGGGCATCCATCGTGTGGTGGAGCAGGTGGCATCCGCGGCAGGGCTGGCTGGCGGTGGCCCTGCTGGCGGTCGGACAGATGGCCGTCGTCCGCTCGGTGCAAGACGCGCGCTACGTCGATGGTCTCGACATCCTAACGCCGCTGGTGCTCGGCGCTATGCTCCTGGCCCTCGTGCTCACCCGGCTGCCGCTACACGCCACGCTGCAACTCGGCCTCGGTGGGGTGGCCGGCGCCTGGGCGAGCATCGCCGCCGTCGCCAGCACGCTGCCCGCCGGCGCGCGCGAGGAGCGCCTGCGCGAGGTGGCGCATCGCCTGATCGCGTGGTGGCACGTCATCCACAGCGGCGAGCTAAGCACGGATAGTCTGCCGTTCCTCCTCGGCGTCGTGGCGCTGGCCTGGCTGATCGCCTTCGTCGGCCTCTGGTGGGTGGAGCGCACCGGGACGGCCTGGCTGCCGCTGCTGGCCGCTGGGACGATGCTCATCGTCAATCTCACCTATGTCATCTGGCTGCTCCCGTACTTGTTCGTCTTTCTGATCGCCGGTATGGTGCTGGTGGTGCGGCTGAACCTGGTCGCCCAGGAGCGTGGCTGGCGAGCGGCTGGCGTGCGCTATAGCTGGACGATGCCCTGGCGGCTGCTGTGGTACGCGGTCCCGGCCTCGGTGGCGGCCGTGGCTTTCGCCTGGCACGTGCCGCTGCTGTCCGGCAACGGGCCGGCGGTGCTGTCCGAGGTCTGGTCCTACGTCGAGTCGCCGTTCCTCCAGTGGGAGACGGAGTTCGGCCGACTGTTCGCCGGCGTGCGCTCGCAGGGCCGCGCCTCGGTCTCGGGCTATGGGACGACGATGACGCTGCGCGGGCCGGTCAGTCTGGGCAACAGCGTCGTGCTCTACCTCTCGACCGACCAGACGGCGCGCTACCTCCGTGCCGTTGTCTACGAGCGTTACACCGGCGAGGGCTGGGTTGCCCCGGCGCAGCGCATCAGCATCGACTTGGGCAAGAGCGAGGAGCGCTGGAGCCTGTTGCCCGAGTACAACGCGCGGCAGGAGCTGACGCAGACCATCCGCGTGGTGCAGCCGAAGGGCAATCTGCTCTTCGCCGCCAGCCTGCCGTTGCGGGCCAGCGTGGGCGCGCAGGCGGAGATCGAGCGCTTCGCTGAGCGCGCGCGCGTGCGGGTGGACCTGCGTCAGGCGCCGGAGAAGGCGGCGCCGGCGTTCCGAGCGGTGGCGGAGCAGGTGCGTGCGTTGCTGGGGCGTGAGGACACGGTGGCCTTCGTGGCCAATCTGAGCACGGGGGACACGCGGCTGCCGCAGTACATGCTGGCGGCGCTGCGGCAGCACTTGCGCAGCCCGGTGGAGCTGACGGAGGTATGGCTGAGCAACGGGCAGGTGGTGGTGGTGGAGATGCTGGCGCAGGGCGGGGGCTATGGGGACATTGCCGTGCTGCGGGCGTCGGGCGGCGTGCGGCGCGGGATGCAGTACACGGTCTCGTCCTCCGTCTCGGTGGCCGACGCCGACTCGCTGCGCCTGGCCGGGACGAACTATCCGGCGTGGGTGATCGAGCGCTACTTGCAGCTCCCGCCGACCATCTCGGAGCGCGTGCGGGTGTTGGCGCAGACGGTCACGGCGGGCAAGAAGAACGCGTATGACAAGGCGGTGGCTGTCGAGGCCTTCCTGCGGCGCCTGGCCTACAACGAGGAGATCCCGGGGCCGCCGCCGGGCCGCGAGGGCGTGGACTGGTTCCTCTTCGACATGCGCCAGGGTTACTGCGACTACTATGCCTCGGCGATGGCCGTGATGCTGCGCGCCGTCGGCGTGCCGACCCGCGTCGCCGCCGGCTACAACCTCGGCGACTACGACGCCGCGAACAACGCCTACACCATCCGTGAGTCGAACGCGCACTCGTGGCCGGAGGTCTTCTTCCCCGGCTATGGCTGGACGGAGTTCGAGCCAACGCCGTCGCGGCCGACGTTCGAGCGCGGCGGCGTCGTGCTGGCCAGCGACGCCATCGACGACGCCGACGGTGGCTCGCTGGACGGCGACATCCCGCCCGGCGAGATGCTGGATGCGAACCTGGCCGGTGACGATGCCTGGACGCTCGCGGCGGCGGGCGCGGCGCTGCCGTGGGGCCAGCTCCTGCTCGCCTTGCTGGCCATCGCCGGGCTGGCGCTGGCGACGCTGGTGCTCTTCTGGTTCACCGGCCTGCGCGGCCTGAGCCCGGTGACGCGCGCTTACGGGCGCATCACCTGGCTGGCGCGCTGGCTGGGCCGGGCCCAGCGTCCGGCGGAGACGCCCATGGAGTTCGCCACGGCGATGGCCACACTGGTCCCAGAGCGCCGCCAATCCCTGGTGCAGATCGCCACGGCCTACGCGCGCACGCGCTTCGCTCGTCGCTCGGCGACGCCCACCGAGGCGGCGGCGCTGGAGGAGGCGTGGCGGGCGCTGCGCAGCGACCTCGCCCGCGAGCTGGTGCGGCAGGGTGTCGTGCGGCGGTGGCTGCGCGGCCGTGGCTGACGCCGCGCTTCGCCCGCATTTTGGTGCATCGCTTGTGCCGTGAAGACGTGCTCCTTCGGCTGGGATGAGCGGAGTTGCCCATGTCGCTGCGCGACGCCAGCGATGAATGAAAAGGGCTGCGCTGCGGGAAATGGACCTCACCCCCCGGCCCCCTCTCCGACTCGGAGAGGGAGAGCAGAGCCCGCGGGGAGTCCAGAGGTCGCCTTCGGCGACCTCTGCGAACCCTTTCCGGGGTGGGGTGGGGCACGCGCCCGCAAGGCCATTTTCACAGGAGGGCAGAGGGAGCGAAGCCCCCTCTGCGGTCACCCCTTGGGACCGGGGTGGCGCCACTTTTTCGAGTAAGCAATCCTGACGACATGGCATGCGGAGGGGGCGTTAGCTCGTTCTGCGCCATCTGTAAGGTGAAGACGCGTGAGGAGAAGGATGCCGAGGGCGAGCGGGCTGTTGACCCTCGCCGCGCTGCTGCTCGTCGTGGCCGCTTGCACCGGCGCAGGTGCGGCACCGGCGACCGGCGGGGCTACAACGGCTGCGCCGGGCGCGGTAGCCGAGGTCGGCCGGCCGGTCCGCACGGCGGCCGGCGTGTACCGCGACCTGAGTGCCGCGGAGCTCAAGACTTTCCTCGAGCGCAAGGACTTCGTGCTCGTGGACACCCACGTGCCCAACGAGGGGCGGCTGGCGGAGACCGACCTGCGCATCCCCTACGACCAGATCGAGCGCCAGCTCGGCCTCCTGCCGCCGGCGAAGGATGCCAGGATCGTGCTGTACTGCATGAGCGGGCGCATGAGCCAGATCGCCGCCGAGCGGCTCGTCGCCCAGGGCTATACCAGAGTATGGAACCTCGAGCGCGGTATGATCGGCTGGCGGGCGGCCGGCTACGAGCTGCTGCCTGACTGATATCAATTCGCCGTGCGCAGACTGTGTTGTTGACGGCCGTTCCGCAGGAGCGGGGCTTGTCTCCGCGCGCGGCGGCGGCAGGGTAGGGGACTCGCCCCTGCGCCACGGTGCGCCCCGCGGGCCGCGGCCTGGCAACGGCCGGGGGCGCCGGGCCGAGCCTGGCGCGTGCTAGCGCCCTGGTGTGCCCGCGCCTTCGGGCGGCAGCTCCCACCACTCCTCGGGCATGCGCCGCGGGATGCGCCAGTCGTGGGCCGGCACCACGATGCTCGACCGCTCCTTCAGGCGCGCCATGCTGGCGACGCAGACCCGCGGCGCCTCGCTGTGGATGCCCGGCGGCAGGAGCGTATCGCGCAGCGCGCGCCTCGGCTGGTCGGTGGCCCGCGGGTCGGCCGGGAACCAGTTGCCGTACATCTCGCCGACATCGCTGGCTAGGGCGACGACGCCGCGCGCCGTCTCGACCAGGACGCCCTGGATGCCCGGCGTGTGGCCCGGGCAGAGCAACAGCGCCAGCCCCGGCGCCGCCTGCCAGTCGCCCTCGACGATGAGCAGCTCGTCCGGCTGCCGGCGGCTGATGAGCTGCGCGTTCACCTCGCGGCCGAAGTAGCCGCGCTGGAGCGGGTCGGGCTTGATGGCGTGGATGATCTCCTCGCGCTGGACGACGACCTGCGCCCGCGGAAAGAGGTCGATGTTCCAGGCGTGGTCGAAGTGCAGGTGCGTCAGCAGGACGGTATCGATGTCGGCCGGCGACACGCCGATGCCGGCCAGGGCCACGGTCAGTGCGTCAGGCCCGCCGCCCTCGCCGGGCACGCCCCAGCGGGCCTGCACCATCCGGCCGTCGGGCATCCCCAGATCGACCAGCACCTTGCGCCCCTGGCCCTCGACGTACCAGACGAAGACTGGCTCCGCGTGCTCGACGACGACGGTGCCCACGTGCAGGCTGGTGATACGGTACACCGGGCTAGGGCTCCCGCGTTGCGGCCAGGGCTTCCTCGCGCACTTGCGGGCCTTCGTCGAGGTACCACCACCAGTACCGTCGCGGGATGTTCGGCGCCCGTAGGCGAAATACCTCTGGGAATCGGCGAAGCAGCAGTGAGCGGTGCCCGAGGAGCTTCGCATCCGCCTCGTCAAGCTGGTGTACGACTGTTTCGGATGCTGCAGTCTCGCCGAGCGCTGCGTCGATGAGCTCGCGCCGGATGAAGATCTCCGCCACTTCGGCGCGCTCTTTATAGCGCGGGAGGAGATCGATCATCGTCCCATAGACCTCGATATCAGAGACCAAGTCGCTTAGCACGTTCCGTCACCTCAATGGCGGCCGGATGCCGTCGCAGCCGAGCGCTCAGGCTCCGCGTTGGAAACGTCGAGCGGACGAAGCCGCCCCGCGTAATAACGATGATAGCAGCATCCGCCCTCGGAAGCAGCCGAACGAACGTATACGTGATCCCGCTGGGCTCCCGCTCGGTGAAGAGTCGATCCCACTTTCGCTGTATGTCATGGCTCAGGGCCTGAAGTTCCGGCGGTGAGAGCGTCCTGCCTAGGAGCTGCATCAAATCCGGCCGATGATCTCTAGCGTGTGAGGCCAGGCGTCGCGAGCGCCATCTGGCCGCCTGATGGCCTCTCACCTCGGCCGCGAACTGCTCGTCGGCCATCTGCGCGAGCTCGGCCAGCCGCCGCTGCCGCAGGCCCTCCATCCCGTGGCCGTTGCCAAGTCGCTCGGTCCGCTCCACCAATGCCCCGCTCCCCGTGCCACCGCGCCGGCGCCGCCGCCGATGGTATACTGCGCGGCAGTCACCTGCCCAGGAGGAGCATCGTGTCGCTGACTGCCACCATCGCGCGCTTCGCCGTCGAGACCCCGCTCGACGACATCCCGGCCGAGGCCCGCCGCTGGGGCACCATCGGC
>JACQUS010000568.1 GCA_016210125.1 Chloroflexota bacterium
GCGCTACCTCGGGACGCAGCCGTTCGACCTGGTGCCGCGCCAGCCGCCGGGCGATGCCGTGGCCACGGCCCTGGCGTTCGTGCCGCTCTGGCTCGTGTTCTTGGCCGCGGCCTTGCGGCAGGTTCGGCGCGAGCGCGAAGCGCCGGCCTAGCCTTCGCTGGGCTCGGCATGGCGTTGCGGCACCGCCGTCGAGGCTGCGTGCGTCGTCCCACGTTGCGCCGCGAGGCCGCACGCCAGGCTCCTCTCAGAGCGCTCGAACCGCGCCGCAGACCGAGGTACAAGGATGTGACGGTGGGCGACGCGGGTTCGCGATGCAAAGCTCCCACGCACAGTGCTACTGGGAGGGCCCCCGGCGCTCCAGCAGCAGCTCGCCGGTGAGCTGGTCGACGAACTGGCGCGCCGAGCGGCCGGTCCGGCCGCCGTGCCAGGTCGCCCAGCGCAGCGCGCGCTGCTCCAGGTCGGCCGGCGGGAGGTCGAGGCCGGCCTGCTCGGCCAACGCGCGCACGATGGCCAGGTACTCCTCGCGGTCGGGCGCGCGGAAGATGAGCACGATGCCAAAGCGGTCGGCCAGCGAGAGCTGCTCCTGCACCGTGTCCTGCGGCTGGACCTCGTCGTCCGCGCCGAAGCGCAGCTTGCGGTCGCGGTGGTGCTCGCGCACGAGGTGGCGGCGGTTGGATGTAGCGTAGAGGAGGACGTTGGGCGGCCGAGCCTCGACGCTGCCCTCCAGTAGCGCCTTCAGGTCCTTGTAGTGCGTCTCGTGCTCCTCGAACGAGAGGTCGTCGAGGAAGACGACGAAGCGCTGCGGCCGCTCGGCCAGCGCAGCAAAGAGCGCCGGGAAGTCGCCGAGGCGCTGCTTGGGCATCTCGACCAGGCGCAGGCCCCTCGGCGCGTAGGCGTGCAACAGCGCCTTGACGAGCGAGGACTTGCCGGTGCCGCGATCGCCGTACAGCAGGACGTTGTTGGCCGGAAAGCCGGCGACGAACTGCTCGGTGTTGCGCAGTAGGTGCGCGCGCTGGCGCTCGTAGCCGACGAGCTGGTGCAGGCGGATGGGGTCGGGCCGCGCGACGCCGACGAGCCGCCCGGGCCGGTCGTCGTATTGCCAGCGGTAGGCGACGAAGCGCGCCAGCGGCCCGGCGCCGTGCCGGCGCAGGTGCGCCGCCAGCAGGTCGAGCGCATCCGGCCACGACGGCGCTGCCGCCAGCGCCCGCTTCAGCGCCACGTCGGCGCGATCCTCCGTCGCCGGGCTGGTGAGCGTGTGCCAGGCGACGTCGGGCAGCGGCAGCGCCCCGTTGCGCGCGCTCAGGGCAGCGCGCACGCGCTCGCCGTCGAGCCCGAAGAGCTGCTGGAGCAAGACGAGGTCGTGGCGCGCCGCGGCCACCAGCCCGGCCGGCAGGTCGGCGACCGGCACAGCCTGGGCGAGGTGCGTGAACGGGTTGGCATCGTAGACGACGGCATCGAGCAGGTGGTCCTGCCACGGGTCGGGCACGGCCGCCGGCGCGGCCGCGGCCGCGGCGATGAGCCGCGCTAGCAGGTCGGCGTAGGCCGCCAAGACCCGCGCGTCGTCGCCAACGAAGACGCCGGCTGCGAGGTGCAAGAACGCCTGGCCGGGCGGCGCGCTCAGAACGTCACGGAACAGCACGAGTCGCGCTGCGGCGCTTGCGCTGGCGGCGAGCGCCGTCAACGTGGGCGACATGGGCGGAGCGGTCCTCCGAGCGGGTCATTGCTGGCCAGTGTACCATCTGCACGGCGGTGCACGACGCGTTCGGCGCGCTGGGAGCGCGGGCACGGCGCCCGCTCGTGGTGCAAGGGCGCTCCGGCGCCCGCGGATGCCGCGCGGACGCTGGAGCCCGACGACCCCGCGGCGCGCCGGAGCGTGCCGCGGGTGCCAGCAGTGCTGGGTGCCCTATAATGGCCTGGGCGCAAGGGAGGACGAACGATGGCGCAGCGCGGTGCGGAGGGCGTGCCGCCGACGCCGGCCTGGCGCGACGTGAGCGGGCGGCGGCCGGGCACGCGGCTGCTGAGCCTCGCCCTGAGCCTGCTGCTGCTCGTGCCGCCGCTCGTGCTGGCCCTATTGGGCGGCTTCGAGATCCTGCGCAACGCGCACGCCCCCTGGCAGTGGCCGTGGGGCGTCTTTTTCCTTGCGGTCGCCGCGTGCCCCCTGCTCATCGCCCTCGGCCGACGTGGCTTGCGCGAGAGCGACGCGCCCGGCGAGCAGCGCTGAGGGCGAGATGGCTTGACAGCGCCTCCGGCACCTGATAGCCTAGCGTCAGGTGTGAAAGGAGGTGGTGTGGAGTGAGTAAATCGACGAGCGCATCGAGCGAGGCCGGCCAGACACACCGTGAGGTGATGCTGCGCTAGGGTTTCCGCGAGAGTGTGCCGCGACGGGCGGGGCGCTGGCCCCGCTCGTCGTCGTTTAAGCGCCGATTTTCGGGGCAATGCTGCACGATCGCTAGCCTCGCAGTGGGAGTTTGCAGGACGGTTCCTCAGCACCCGAGCGCAGTAGCCTTGCGGTGCAAATTGCGCATCAGGCTCTTCATCCACAACCGATAGCCCAATCTACCGCCGGCTCCACACTCCGCGGTGACGAGTTGGTGCCAAGAGTGCTTGCACTATGTCTTCCTCCACTGCTATGATCACCCCGCTCCGATCGAGCGAGCCTCGGCTTGGTCGGCGGGAACCACAGCGGAGGGCGGGATCGTCTGAGGTGCGCCCCGTTTGTGTGATTCGAGGGGGAGGTGTCAGGTGCGCGGACTGTGGGATGCCCGCAATTCGCTTCGACGGCGGTTGCTGGTGTTCGTGCTGTGGAGTTTGACCGCCCTTGGCCTCGTCGGGTGCCTAGCTGAGGAGCGCACAGTGTATGTTGCCGGTGTTGCCCAGCAAGCAGAAAGTGCGCAGTTCGGCGGGCGGTGGTCGACGGGAATTCAAGTATTCAATCAGGATGATGCGCAGCCGAACCTAGGGACCGTGCGCTTTTACCGTGTCGATGGCACGGAGGTTGCGACAGAGAGTGTCACAATCCCCGCGAATGGGTCGGCCACACTGTTCGGTCCGACACTGCCGGTACCGCTTGAGTTCGCAGGATCGGCTACGGTGCGGGCGCAACGGCCAGTGAAGGTCATCGCGAACGCGTTAGTTTCCGGCGCCGGCGCAGCATCGAGCTACGGCGGATGGGCAGTACCCGCGAAGACGATCTATGCACCACGCCTCTGGAGAGCCGGTGACGCGGGAAGCGTCATCCAGATCGTCAATGCCACAGCACTGCCAGTGAAGCGGGTTGCGATCAGCTTCCGTGGCTATGATCCCCAGGCTGCCACGGATGTCTGGTCGAATAACGCACCAGTGCCGCCGCGGGGAAGCCTGGAGGTAGTGCTTTCGAGCCGATCTCGACTCGGTGTATCCGAGTGGCTGGGAAGCGCCACGATTTCGGCAGATGAGAATATTGTGGTCGTGGTTCACGAGGGACGTCCGGGTCAGCTTGCCAGCTATAAC
>JACQUS010000570.1 GCA_016210125.1 Chloroflexota bacterium
AGCCAGGGGTTGGTCTTCAGCCAGTCGGCAAGCTCGTCCAGCTCTTCCTGGTCGATGGTGGCATCGGCTAGTCGGTAGCGCAGGTTTGTGGTCTGGATCACGCGCGTGGCCTCCGCAGCGGTCTCGGCTCGTCAGAAGCGGTGTTCCACGCCCCTCAGCGGCCAGTCCAGCGGGTGATCCGCTGGACGATGGTCTCGACGTCCAGGCCGTAGTTCTCCCAGATTGCCTCGCGCCCGCCGAGGTCGAAGACGAACACGTCTGGCAGGCCGAGACGCAGCAGGGGCGTCGAGAGCCCGCGGTCGACGAAGATCTCGGCGATCATGCTGCCCAGTCCGCCGGGAAGCCGGTGCTCCTCCAGCGTTACGACGCGCGGCACGTCGGCCAGATGCTGGAGCAGCAGGTCCTCGTTGACCGGCTTCAGCCGGAAGAGGTCGACGACACCGACGTCGAGCCCTTCCCGTGCCAGACGCTCGGACGCCTTCAGCGCCTGGTGCACCATGATGCCGGTCGCGATGATGCACATATTCCGGCCCGGCCTGGTCAAAGCGAGCCCATCGGTGAACTCGACCTCGCGGTCGTGGTAGAGGTTGGGGATGCCCGCGCGGTCGAAGCGGATGTACTGCGGGCTGCGACACTCGTACGAGATGCGGGCCAGGGCCGCCGCGGTGACGCCGTCGGCCGGGCTGAACATCACCAGGTTCGGCAGGGCACGCATCACGGCGATGTCCTCGGCGGTGTGGTGGGTCGGCCCCATGATGTCGTAGGCGTAGCCGGCGCCGACGCCGAGGTTGACGACGGGCAGGTTCATCGCGCACATGTCGAGCTTGTTCTGCTCGTAGCAGCGTAGGGTGATGAACGGGGCGATGGCGTAAGTGTAGACCTTCTTGCCCTCGAACGCCATCCCGCAGGCCATGCCGATCATCTGCTGCTCGGCGATGCCGACGCTGAAGCACTGGTCGGGGAGCGTCTGCCAGAACGTATCCAGCATCGGCGCCCCGTTGTCGGCGCTGATGATGATGACATTCTGGTCGGCGCGCACGATGGGGTGTAGCGCTTCGAAGAAGGCATCGCGCATGCCCAGAACGGGTTTGGTCGTCGTCACCGTCGCCTCCTACGCCGGGCTGCCCGGGCGCAACTCCGCCCGCGTACGTTCCAGGTCCTCGCCGCTCGGAACGCGGTAGTGCCAGAGGCGCCGGTCTTCGATGGCCGAGGCGCCCTTGCCCTTCTTCGTGTTGGCGATCACCACGAGCGGCTTGCGCGTCGTGCGGTGGCGCACGTCCGCGAAGGCCTCGAAGATCTCCGCGAACGAGTGCCCGTCGATGACGCGCGTCTCGAAGCCGAAAGCCGCGAATTTCTGGTCGAGCGGCTCGAGCCGCGGGCCGTCGTTCGGGCCGGCCACGCGATCGGTGTAGCCGAGCGTGCCCTGGCCGTTGCGGTCGACAATGCAGATGAGGTTGGGGTAGCCCTTGTGGCCGGCGAAGAACGCGGCCTCCCAGTTCGAGCCCTCATAGAGCTCGGCGTCACCCAGCAGGCAGAAGACCAGCCAGTCCTTCTTCTCCATCAGGCCCACCTGCGCGATGCCGGTGGCCATCGGCAGGCCGTGGCCCAGCGAGCCGGTGAGGATCTCCACGCCGGGGATGCCCCACTCGGCGTGGACGCCCAAGATGCTGCCACGCCCCGTGAAGTTATCGAGGTCGGCGAGCGGGAAACACCCGACGTCCGCCAGAATAGGATAGAGGCCGATGCCTCCCTGTCCCTTGCTCAGGATGAAGCGGTCGCGACCGGCCCACTTCGGGTTCTGCGGGTCGTAGCGCAGGATGCCGCCGTAGTAGAGGGCCACGAGGAGCTCGGTCTGGGAGAAGGCCGTGCTGACGTGCCCGCTCCCGGCCTTGACGGCCATCTCGAGCACCGTCTGCCGCACCCACCGGGCCTTCGCGGCCAGATGGCGATAGGCTTCTTGCGTTCCGTCGTGTAATCGTTCGACAGATGCTTGCACTGGGTCATCCTCCGATTCTGTGGCACGGCACGTGCCTAGTGGTGCCCACATGGGTGCGCCGCATGGAGCGCGACTCTCCCAGCCTCGCGCCGCCAGTAGCTCAGCAGGTCCCGCAGGCTCTCGTCGAAGGAGTACTGCGGCGCCCAGCCCGTCTCCCGAGCGAACTTCTCGACGCACGGAATCTGCAGCGTTACGTCAGCCGGGCGCATGAGGCCTGGGTCGCAGCGCGTCGGGATCGGCACGTCGCTCATAGCGACGAGGCGCTGAAGGAGCTCGCCAACGGTCATCACCGTCGTCCCGCCGATGTTGTAGGCCTCGCCATAGCTACAGTGCAGGACCGCATCCCAATACGCCCGCATCGCGTCGCGCACGTCGATGAGCGTGCGCACCGAGTCCAGGTTGCCGTGGACGACCTCCCCCTGGAGCCCGCGCTCGATCCACGCCACCTGCCTGGCGAACGACGTGGCGAAGAGATCGGTGCGCCGCGGATTCAGATAGGCAAACATCCGCGTGCGGATGATGCGCATCTTGTAGCTGACGAAATAGCTCCATCCGAGCAGATCCTGAGCGACCTTCGACACGGCGTAGGGACTCACGGGCTGCAGTGGCGTCTCCTCGCGAATGGGCACGTCCCGCGGATCGACCTGGCCGTAGACCTCCGACGTGCTGCATATCTGGATGATGGGATCGAGACCGGCAAGCCGCACGGCCTCCAGCAGGTTGCTCGTGCCCATGACGTTGTTGTGCAGCACCGCCTGTGGCGTGCTGAACGATGCCCGTACGTTCGCGTGCGCCGCCAGATGGAAGATCGCGTCCGGCCGGACGTCCCGCAGCACGGCGAAGACAGAGCCGAAGTCCGTCAGATCGGCCTCGTGCACCTGCGCCGACTGCGCGACGGCGCTGAGGTTGCGCGCGGCCGACGTGCTGTGCCAGCGGGCGATGCCGTGCACCTCGACGTCCGGGTGGTGGCGGACGATGTGCTCCGCGAGGTAGCTGCCGCCGGACCCGGCGATGCCTGTGATGAGCACCCGCGCCGGTTTACGCTGCTCTGCGCTCACGTCGCCATCCTGATCGCCGCGGCTAGGCCAGGGCCGGGCCGCCGGCCCGCAGCCGCGGCACGCTCATCACGGCCGGCCGCGGCCGCGACGCGCGCGTCGCGCGGCGCGCCAGCGCCGGGCGCCCCGCGCGGTCCAGCGGGTACTCCTGCTCGCGGTCGTAGAAGATGATCTGGCTTCCCAGAAACTCGAAGGTGAACGGCACGTGCAGCAGGCGAGCCAACGCCCTCCGCACCGCGCGTTGGCGCGATGGCCGGACGAACAGCAGCATGAAGCCCCCGCCTCCGGCGCCCAGGAGCTTCCCGCCGAGCGCTCCGGCCGCCCGTGCGGCCTGGTACATCTCCTCGATCTCTGGCGTCGACACCTGATCGCTCAACCCGCGCTTGACCAGCCACGACTCGTGCATAAGCCGGCCAAACGGCCCGAGATCGTGCCCCCCATTCAGGATGGCGACTGCTTCGTCCACCATCTCGCGGACCGAGTGCAGCTCACGTTGCTTGCTCTCGATGTCCCGCACGTAGCTCAGAGCCACGTCGGCTGCCGTGCGGCTGATGCCCGTGTAGAAGAGCATGAGGTGATCGTTCAGCTCCTTGATGCGCTCGCTCCGGAGGGTCATCGGCCGAACGGTGATCTCCCCATCGGGATGGAAGATCACGTGATTGAAGCCGCCGTAGGAGGCGAGAAGCTGGTCCTGCGAGCCGACGGTCTCGCGCAGCAGCTCCTGCTCGACGTGCATGCTCTCGCGTGCCAACTGCTCCTTGCTCGGCATCTGCCCGCGCAGCGCGTACAGCGCGTGCAGCAGCCCCACGGTGAACGACGAGCTAGAGCCCACGCCGCTGCGCGCCGGCAGGTCGCCGTCGTGGTGGATCTCGACGCCGCGGTCGATCTTCAGGTGGCGCAGGGCGGCGCGCACCACCGGGTGAACGATCTCGTCGACGGTGCGGCTGTTCTCGATCTTGGACCACACCACGCGATACGTGTGCTCGAAGAACGGCGGCAGATAGCGGCAGGTGAGGTAGCAGTACTTGTCGATGGTCGTGGCGAGGACGCTCCCGCCGTGCGCGCGGTACCAGGCGGGATAGTCGGTCCCGCCGCCGAAGAACGAGATGCGGAACGGCGTCCTGCTGATGATCATGATTTTTCCCCACAGAGGCGGCGCTCGACCAGGTCACACAGGATATGGCCGATCGCCAGGTGCGCCTCCTGCACGTGCTGCGTGTTCGTGCTCGGCACGGCGATGACCACCTCGGCCATCGCTGCCAAGCGGCCGCCCTGGCCGGTGAGCGCGACGGTGCGCAGGCCGGCCGCGCGGGCGGCCTCGACGGCACGGATCACGTTGGGCGAGTCGCCGCTGGTGCTGACGGCGATCAGCACGTCGCCTGGTCGCTGGAGGGCCTCGACCTGCCGCGCGAAGACGGCCTCGAAGCCGCAGTCGTTGGCGAAGGCCGTGAGCAGCGTCGTGTCGGTGGTCAGGGCGATCGCCGGCAGGGCGCGTCGCACGAAGTCCCTGGTCAGGCGGCCAACGAACTCGGCGGCGATGTGCTGGCACTGCGCCGCGCTCCCGCCGTTGCCGCAGAGCAGCAGCTTGCCGCCGGCCTCGAAGGCACCGGCGATGAGGTCAGCCGCGGCGAGGATCGCCGGCAGGCACCTGGCGGCGGTCGCGCGCTGGACCTCCGCGCTCGCCAGGAGGTGCGCCTGCGCTCTCTCGAGCTCCGAGTCAGCCGGCGAGGACACGGTCTCCACCTCCGGCAAGCAGCGTCCGAATGACCGACGCCGCGTGTCCGACGTCGTCGACCACGTAGTCGGGAGAGAGCGCGGGGTCGGCCAGCGTCTGGGCACCGTACCCCGTGCGCACCAAGAACGTCGTCGCCCCGACCTTCCGCCCGAGCTCGATGTCGCACGCCTTGTCGCCGACGACGAAGCTTGTCCGCGGATCGAAGCGCAGCTCCTGGGCTGCCAGCTCCAGAAGCTCGGTGCGCGGCTTGCGACAGCCGCAGCCATCTTCGGGCCTATGCGGACAAAAGTAAATGCCGTTCAGGCGCACGCCCTCCGCCCGGAGCAGCTCGCCGAAGCGCCGATGGATGGCGCCCAGGCGCGACTCATCGAAGAGCCCTCGCCCGAGGGCCGACTGGTTCGTGATGACCACCAGGCCCAACCCCAGGGCGCGCAGGTGGCGCAAGCCGGTCGCGGCCCCGGGTAGCAGCTCGACGAGGCGCGGGTCGCTCAGATAGTGCCGCTCCACGATGACCGTGCCATCGCGGTCTAGCACCACGAAGCGTCGTGGCATACCACGCACCTCCCCAACCGATGGCCGCCGCGCGCTCTCCACCGCTAGTCGTTTCGCAGCGGGCCGCGCCCGAGCATCCGATAGCTCTTGATCAGCTCGCGAATGCCTTCGTCGATCGACCGCCGCGCTTCGAACCCGGCCTCGCGCAGCCTCTGGTTCGACACGACGTAGTTGCGCTGGTCCGGATCGCTGCCGATCTCAGCGAAATGGACCGTGAAGCTCGGCACGTGCTCTTTGATCTTGAGCGCCAGCTCGCCCTTCGAAAGGTTCGCCGCATCCAGGCCCACGTTGTACGGGCGACCAACCATCCGCCCGGCGTGCTCGATGCAGTGCGCGAAGCAGTCGGCGACGTCGCGTATGTGGACGTAGTTGCGCTTGAAGTCCTTCTCAAAGATGACGATGTAGCCGTCAGTGACCGCAGCGTACACGAAGTGATTGACGAGCAGATCTACGCGCATGCGCGGGGACACGCCGAAGACCGTCGCCAAGCGCAGGGTGATCGCGTTGGGCGACGCCAGCAGCTCGGTCTCGGCGTCGGCCTTCGTCTGGCCGTAGACCGAGATCGGCTCCAGCGGCGTCTCCTCGGTGCAGTGGACCTCGCTGGACCTCGTGCCATAGCCGCTGTTGGTCATCGGAAAGACGACCAACTGGTCGGCGCTGCGCAGGCGGTTCAGCAAGCGCACAGCGTCGAGGTTCACGGCGCGCGCCAGCAACGGGTCCCGCGCGCACGCCGGCGCGCCGACAATCGCCGCCAGCGGGATGAGCACATCGGCCGAGCGGATGAGCGGACTGATGGTGGCCTCGTCGCGCACGTCGCCGTAGACGAACGCGAAGCGCGGATCGGCACACAGGTGGAGCAGGCTGTGCTGGCCGTACAGCAGACTGTCGATGACGGTGACGCGGTAGCCACGCTGGAGCAAGTGCTCGCATAGGACTGCGCCGAGATAGCCCGCGCCACCGGTAACGAGGAC
>JACQUS010000571.1 GCA_016210125.1 Chloroflexota bacterium
GAGCCGCTCAAGCCGAACTTGAGTCGCCTGAACATCGTATCCGGCTTCGGTCGGGTGTTCGCGCGGCGCACGGCGCTTATCGATCTGGCCAAGTCGGTGGCGAAGCTGCTCATCGTCGGCTTCGTCATCTGGAAGACGGTCGAGGACCGGCTGCCGCTGCTGATCAGCTTAGCGACGATACGGGTCGAGGTCGGGCTGGTGCAGCTCGCCGGCGTGGCGCTCGAGGTGTTCTTGAAGGTCGTGCTGGCGCTGCTGGTCTTAGCGGTCATCGACTACGTGGTGCAGCGACGCGAGCACGAGCGCTCGCTGCGTATGACCAAGCAAGAGGTCAAAGACGAGCACAAGCAGAGCGAGGGCGATCCGACGGTCAGGCAGCGCATCAAGCGCCAAATGCGCGCGCTCGCCCAGAAACGCATGATGCAGCGCGTGCCGCGCGCCGACGTAGTGATCACCAACCCGACGCACCTGGCGGTTGCCCTGGCGTACGAGCCGGCGCGCACGCTGGCGCCAGTGGTCGTGGCCAAGGGGGCCGACTACGTGGCCGAGCGCATCAAGGAGGTCGCGCGGGCGCACGGCGTGCCGGTGGTCGAGAACAAGCCGCTGGCGCAGACGCTTTACCGCAGCGTCGATTTGGAGCAGCAGATTCCGGTGGCGCTCTACCAAGCGGTCGCCGAGGTGCTGGCCTTCGTCTACGCGCTGAAGCGGCGCTCGGCGCCCGTGGTCGCCGCCGGCACGGCTGCGGTTGGGGCGGGTGGATAGCATGGCCTTGCAGCTCGCGCGCGAGCGCGTCGCCGTCCAGGTCCAGCGGGCCACGCGCTACTCGGACATCGCGCTCGCCTTCGGCGTGGTGACCATTGTCGTCATGATGATCATCCCGCTGCCGACGGCGCTGCTCGACCTGCTCTTGGTGCTCAACATCGCCACCGGGCTGACGGTCCTGGTCACGGTCATCTATATCAACCGCCCGCTCCAGTTCTCGGTCTTCCCTTCGCTCCTGCTGCTCGTGACGCTTTACCGCCTGGCGCTTAACGTCTCGACGACGCGGCTCATCCTCCTCCAGGGCGATGCCGGCAGCGTCGTCGCGGCGTTCGGCGCCTTCGTCATCGGCGGGAACTACGTCGTCGGCGTCGTGGTCTTCCTCATCCTCACGATCATCCAGTTCGTCGTCATCACCAGCGGCGCCGGCCGCGTCGCCGAGGTCGCCGCGCGCTTCACGCTCGACGCCATGCCCGGCAAGCAGATGGCCATCGACGCCGACCTCAGCGCCGGCATGATCACCGAGCAAGAGGCACGCCGCCGCCGCAGCGAGATCCAGCGCGAGGCCGACTTCTACGGCGCCATGGACGGGGCCTCGAAGTTCGTCCGCGGCGACGCTGTGGCGGGCGTCATCATTCTCATCATCAACATCCTCGGCGGCTTCACCATCGGCGTGCTGCAGCTCGGGCTACCGCTCCAGGTCGCGCTTCAGCGCTACACGGTGCTGACCGTCGGCGACGGCCTGGTGGCGCAGATCCCGGCGCTGCTCATCTCGACCGGCACCGGCGTGCTGGTGACGCGTGCCGCCGCCGTCGAGGAGAACCTCGGCCGCGGGCTGACGCGCGAGATGCTGGGCAACCCGCGCGCGCTGATGATCGTCGGCGCGGTGTTGGCGCTGCTGGGCGTCGCGCCGGGCATGCCTGCGCTGCCCTTCCTGAGCGTCGGCCTGCTCATCGCCGGGCTGGGCTACGTCCTCGTACGCGCCCCGGCCCTGCCGCCCGAGGGCGCGCCGCCGGCCGTCGAGCCGCCGAAGCCGCCGCCCGGGCCGCTGGAGAGCGTGCAAGACCTGCTGCAGGTCGACCCCATGGAGCTGGAGATCGGCTACGGCCTCATTCCGCTGGTCGACGCCGCCCAGGGTGGGACACTGCTCAACCGCATCACCATGGTGCGCCGCCAGCTCGCCCTGGAGCTAGGCATGGTCCTGCCGACCATCCGCGTGCGCGATAACCTGCAGCTCAAGCCGAACGAGTACGTCATCAAGCTGCGCGGCGTGGAGATCGCCCGTGGCGAGATTATGTCGAATATGTTCCTGGCTATGAACCCCGGTTTGGCCGAAGAGCCGGTCGAGGGTCTGCCGACCACCGAGCCGGCCTTCGGCCTGCCAGCGGTTTGGATCAGCCCGGTGCAGAAGGAGCGCGCCGAGTCGCTGGGCTACACGGTGGTCGACCCGGCCTCGGTGCTCACGACGCACCTCACCGAGGTCATCAAGCAGTACGCCGCCGAGATCCTGACGCGCCAGGACGTCCAAACACTCATCGACAATGTCAAGCGCGACTACCCGGCCATCGTCGACGATCTGCTGCCCAACACGCTGACCATCGGCGAGGTCCAGCGCGTCCTCCAGAATCTGCTGCGCGAGCGTGTCTCCGTCCGCGACCTGGTGACCATCCTGGAGACGCTGGCCACCTACGGCAAGCTGACGCGCGACGTGGACCTGCTGACCGAGTACGTGCGCCGGGCGCTGGCGCGCCAGATCTGCGGCCAGTACAAGAACCCGGACAACACCCTCCAGGTGATCACCACCGCCCCGCAGCTCGAGCAGGAGCTGCTCGGCGCGGTCCAGCAGACCGAGCAGGGCACGGTGCTCGTGCTGGAGCAGGGGCGCGCGCAGTGGCTGCTCCAGCGGGTGGCGCACGAGATGGAGCGTGTGGCCGTCGCCGGCTTCCAGCCAGTGGTGCTCTGCTCGTCGCGCGTGCGGCTACCCCTCCGCCGCTTCGTCGAGCGCTCGCTGCCTACGCTGGTCGTGCTGTCGTTCGGTGAGATCGCGCCCGGCATCGAGGTGCGCTCGGCCGGGCTGCTCGACGTGGAGTGATACCGAATCTCCCGTGGGGGCGGGCGGGGCGCGCTGTGCCCTGAGCGGGCGGGAAGAGTAGGAAGAGCATGCATCTCAGAAAGTACCACGCGCGGAGTATGCCCGAGGCGCTGGCGCGGATGAAGGCCGAGCTCGGGCCGGACGCGGTGATCGTGGCGACGCGCCAGCGGCGGCGCTTCGGCTTCTGGGGCGCGCCGGCGCTGGAGCTGACGGCCGGGGTCGAGCCCCCGGCGGCCGCGCCGCCGCGGCCGGCCGAGCGCGCGGTGGCCGCGCCGGCGGCGCGGGCTGCGCCCGAGTTGCCGACGGCCACGCGGCCGCAGCCGGCCCCGGTGGCCGCGGCGGCCTACGCCGGCGCGCGGACCGGGGTGGCTGTGGGGGTAGGGACGCGGGGACGTGGAGACGTGGAGACACGGGCGCGCGCTGAAACGGGAACGCGGGGATCAGCAGAAGCGGCGACCGCCTTCCGCGCGCCGCCGCCACGTCCGGGCACTGCCGACGGGGTCTGGGGCAGCGCGGGCAAGGGAGAGGCTCCTGGGCGCACCGCATCTTCGCCCGACGCTGCTGGTGTGGCCACGCTGGCCGCGCTGGAGACCGTGCGCCGCGAGCTGAGCACGCTACGCGGCACCGTCGAGCGCCTGGTGCACGAGCGCGAGCTGCCGACCTACCGTCCGGCGGTGCAGGAGCTAGTGCGCCGCTTGGCCGACCACGACCTGGCGCCCGAGGTGGCGGCGCAGGTCGGCGCGGCCGTGGAGCGCGAGCTGAGCGACGCCGCGCTGGCCAACCCGGCGGCCCTGCGCGATGCCGTCCGCCGCGAGATCGAGCGCCTGGTGCCGACGCGCGACCCGCTGAGCGAGCCGGGCCGGCGCGTGATCTTCCTCATCGGGCCGACGGGCGTCGGGAAGACGACGACGCTGGCCAAGCTGGCGGCCGCCTTCGTCCTGCTGGGCCGCGGGCCGGTCGCGCTGATCACCGCCGACACCTTCCGCATCGCCGCCATCCCGCAGCTTCGCACCTACGCTGACATCATCTCCGTGCCCCTCGACGTAGCGTACGCACCGGAGGACCTGCGCGCGCTGCTGGCGCAGCACGCTGACAAGGCGCTGGTCCTGATCGACACGCCGGGCCGCAGCCAGCACAGCACGGCGCAGCTCGCCGAGCTGCGGGCTTACGTCCGCGCCGCCGAGCCGTGCGAGGTGCTGCTGACGGTGGCCGGCAACGTGCGCCAGCGCGACCTCGTCGACGTGGCCGAGCGCTTCAGCCGTGTCAGCTACGACGGGCTCGTCGCCACCAAACTCGACGAGACGCGCACCTACGGCGCGCCGCTCAACCTGGCGCACCACATCGGCGTGCCCCTGACCTACCTGACCACGGGCCAGAACGTGCCGCAGGACCTAGCCGTCGCCACGGCCGAGCGCTTCTGCGATCTGCTGCTCGGTGAGGCCGGGCCGTGCTAGACCAGGCCCAGCAGCTCCGCACGCTCATGGCCCAGCGCGGCGCCGCGCCGGTGCCGCCAGCGGCGCCGGCCGGGCGGCGCACGCGGGTGATCGCTGTGACGAGCGGCAAGGGCGGCGTGGGCAAGACGAATCTGGTCGTCAACCTAGGCGTGGCCTGGGCGCAGCGCGGCCGGCGCGTCGTCGTGCTCGACGGCGACCTGGGACTGGCGAACGTCGACGTGCTGCTGGGCCTCCAGACGCGCCACACGCTGGCCCACGTCCTGCGGGGCGAGCGGCGCCTCGATGAGGTGGTGCAGATCGGACCCTGCGGGCTGGGCATTATCCCTGGGGCGTCGGGCCTGGCCGAGCTGGCGGACCTGACGGACGAGCGGCGCGACCATCTCGTCGCCGAGCTGGCGCGCCTCGACGGCTGGGCCGACGCGGTGCTGGTAGACACGGGCGCGGGCATCGGCGCCGGCGTGTCGGCATTGCTGCTCGCCGCCGGCGAGGTCGTCGTGGTGACCACGCCCGAGCCGACGGCGCTGACCGACGCGTATGCGTTGGTCAAGGTGGCCACGGCGGCCGGGTGCCGCGCGCATCTGCGCCTGGTCGTAAACCAAGCGCGCTCGGCCCGCGAGGCGCAGATGGCGACGCAGCGACTGGTGGCCGTGGCGCAGGAGTTCCTGGGTGTGAGCCTGGAAGCCGCGGGCTTTCTGCCATATGACGACTGCCTGCCTCAGGCCGTGAAGCGGCAGGTGCCGGTGGTGCTGGCCTACCCACAGTCGGCGTTGGCCGGGCGCTTGATTGCCCTGAGCCAGCGCCTGTGGCAGAATAGGTGGCACGAGGCCCCTTCGCTTCACGATTTCTTGCAGCGCTTGGCGCTGGCGGAGGGGTGAGCGATGGCCGTACGCGTGTCTGCCCAGCAGCGGACCGGCGTCGTCGACGTAGCAGTGCGGTCGGGCCTCGGCGCCGGCTTTTTGGCTTTCGCGCTCGTCGGGGGCGTGGCGCTGGTCGCCGGCGTGAGCCCAGAGACCGCGGTCATCCGCGCGCTCGTCGGCGCAGCGGTGCTAGGAGGCCTGGCGGGCATCGGTGCCTACGTCCTTGGCTCAGGCCGCGAGGCTGCCACCCCGGCGGCCGCCGTGGCGCCGCCCCGCCGGCGGGGCCGGCTCGTGGACGTCGCGCTCCCGGAAGAGGACGGCTTGTAGCAGCAGCTCGGTGGCCAGTCGGACCCTCCTCGGGAAAACCGGTGATGCGCCCTGACGCAGCAGCAGGGGATGACAAGCGAGGCGCGGTAAGATCTAATCCCCCGGCCCTCTTCCTGCGTCGGGAATGGGGAGTCCAGAGGGAGCGAAGCACGCTCTCGGAACCCTGGTCGGGGGCGGGGCGTTCCTACGCCAGGGCGGCTATCTTCAGGGGTGTGCGGAAAGGGTGGCGGTGCCCTCCGCGAGCCGATCCCGGGGTGGCGCGGGGCGCCCGGACGTGGGCAGGATGAGTCGCCGTGGGTGTGGACGCGCAGGCGCAGACCGACGAGCTGTGGCGGCGCTACGTCGCCGAGCGCTCGCCGGCGCTCCGTGAGCAGCTTATCCTCCAGTACGCCCCACTGGTCAAGTACGTCGTCGGCCGGCTGGCAATCAACCTGCCGACCATCCTCGACGCCGAGGACGTCCTCAGCTACGGCGTCTTCGGGCTGATCGAGGCCATCGAGCGCTTCGACCCTAGCCGCGGGCTGCGCTTCGAGACCTACGCTATCCCCCGCATCCGCGGCGCCATCATCGACTCGCTGCGCTCCCTCGACCAGGTCTCGCGCACGGTGCGCCAGAAAGCCCGCGACATCCAGCGCGTCTTCGTGGAGCTGGAGCAGGAGCTCGGCCGCACGCCGTCCGAGGAGGAGACGGCTGAGCGGCTGGGGATCACCGTCGAGCGCTACCAGCAGGTCTGCGTGCAGTCCTCGGTGCTGAACGTCTCGCTGGAGCAGCTCCTGGCCGGCGATCAGGACGATAGCGGCGGCCGCACGCCGCTGCAGGGCGTCGCGGACAGCGACTCGCCCGACCCGGCGACGATAGTCGAGCGCCGCGAGATGATCCGCCACCTGGCCGCGGCGCTCGCCAAGCTGCCGAAGAACGAAAAGCTGGTCCTCGCGCTCTACTACCACGAGGAGCTGACGATGCGCGAGATCAGCCGCGTCATGGGCATTTCGGAGCCGCGCGTCAGCCAGCTCCACGCGCAGGCGTTGCTGCGGCTGCGCGCCCACATGCGGCGCGACGTACCGGCGGAGGCGTGATGGATCTGGCACTTCTGGGCATCCAGGCCCTAAGTCTGCTGTTTATGGTGTTCCTCTACCTCTACATCCGCTCCGTCGCCAGCCAGATGGCGCGGAGGGAGCCGGAGGACCAAGGGGCCATGGCGCGCGACGTGCTGGCGCTCATCGACGAGCTGCGCCAGACGGCCGACGAGATGGGCCGGGCGCTGGAGGAGCGTGGCGAGCGCCTGCGGCGGCTGCTGGCCGAGGCCGACCAGGTGCTTAAGGCCGCCGAGCAGCGCGGCGCATCGGAGCCGCCGCCGGGCGCCGAGCCGCCGCCGAGCGGCCGCGCGCTGGTCTGGCGGCTGGCCGAGCAGGGCCTGAGCACGACCGAGATCGCCCGGCTGGCCAAGATGGGCCGCGAGGAGGTCGAGCTGCTGCTGCAACTGCGCGAGCACGTCGAGCGCTAGGGCCGGC
>JACQUS010000060.1 GCA_016210125.1 Chloroflexota bacterium
ACAGACGCCGTGCTCGCAGCCCAGGTGCGTGCCCGTCAGGCCGAGATCATCGCGCAGGAAGTCGGCCAGGGTGCGCCGCGGCTCGGCGTAGCCCTCGAGGGCCGCGCCATTGACGCGCAGGACGATGCGCCGCTTCTCGGCCACGCTCGCTCCCCTCAAGCCGCGTGCTGCCGGTCTGCTTGTCACGAGGCGCACGCGGAAGCTCGGCCTGCCGCTGGCCTACTCCTGCGCCGCCGCCAGGGCCTCCTCGCGCACCTGGGGCCCTTCATGCAGGTGCCACCACCACCGTGTGCGGGGCTCGTCCGCGAAGTGCGGGATATTGTCGACGACGAGCCGCTGATGTTTCATGAGCAGCTCGTCTAAGCGGGCAAGCTCTCGCTGCTCGGCAGGGCTGAGCGACATGGTGCTCAGCCTGTCCCTAATCGTGAGGAGGTCGAGTGCTTCGCCTGGGCTGAGCAGCTCCAGATACTCAGATGCTGGCGTGTGTGGCGACTCCTCTTCGACGCTTTCGAGGTAGAGTCGGTACTGCTCCAGTGGAGTCACCGCTTCCATCGCCAATACTCCTCGAAGCGCCAGCCGTGCGCCTGGGCCACGACCTCGATCCACCACGCTTCGGCCTTGGCCATCCGCGCATCTGGGTCGTCGGGCCGGAAGAACGACCAAACCTGCCGGCGCTCCTGACTATAGAGTACCGTCGCGCCGTCCGGCGCCACAAGCTCCCAGAACGGCAGTCGATCGGATGTGCGCAGGTACGTGAACAGCCGTAAGTCGCGACGAGCGCCATGGTGCTGCAAGGCGGCGACGTACGCCTCTACACTGCCGAGGCCCATCTTCCGCGCGTGCCGCTTCACGTGATAGGCCAGCCTCGGGAGCGTACGCGCGCGGCGTATGGCCTGCACGATGCGCGCGATCTCGTCCGCCGACCTGCGCCGCAACTGATCCAGCCGCACACGTTGCAGCGCCACGGTTGCGCTCGAAGGCCACCGTGGTGGATGCTCGCTCACTGTCCCGCTCCGACCGTGGCCCGGCGCCGGCGCGACCCAATGGTCTCCAGCAGGTCTACCCTGCGGGCGTGGCGCGCGCCAGGGCAGCCTGGAGCGCGCGGCGGGCGAGCACCTTGGCGACCTCGCGGCGGTAGTCGGCGCTGGCGTGCACGTCGCTCTGCGCGTCGAGCGCCTCGACGACCAGCTCGGCCGCGGCGCGGAAGCTCTCGGCGGTGGCCGGCTGCCCTCGCAGCGCCTCCTCTGCCGCGCTGGCACGCGCGGGCGTCGGCGCGGCGCCGATGAAGGCCAGCCGCGCGTCGGCCACCTGGCCGCGCGGGTCGAGCTGGAGCACGGCTGCGACGCCCACGATGGCGAAGTCGCCGTGGCGGCGGCTCAGCTCCTCGAAGGCCCAGCCAGCGCCGGCCGGCCACGGCGGTAGGCGCACCTCGACCAACAGCTCGGTGGGCTCCAGGGTCGTCGTGAGGTAAGTGAGGAAGAACGCGTCGGGCTTCACCACGCGCTCGCCACTCGGCCCGCGCACCACGAGCTCGGCGTCGAGCGCCGCGGCGACGGCCGGTAGCTCGGCCGCCGGGTCGGCGTGGGCCATGCTCCCGCCGACCGTGCCGCGCGTGCGGATGGCCAGATGCCCGACGAGCGGCAGCGCCGCGGCCAGCAGCGGGCAGCGCTCGCGCACCAGCGGGTCGCGCTCGGCGGCGCGCTGGCGGGCCATCGCGCCGATGGCCAGCCCGCCGTCGTGCGCGCGGATGTAGTGCAGCTCCGGGATGCGGTTGAGGTCGACGAGGACGCCCGGCCGCGCCAGGCGGAAGTTCATGAGCGGGACGAGGCTCTGGCCGCCGGCCAGCGGCTTGGCGTCCTCGGCGTGCCGCGCCAGGAGGTCGAGGGCCTCCGCGAGCGACGTAGGCACGAAGTACTCGAACGGCGCTGGCTTCATCGGACCATCCTCCGGGCAGGTCATCGGGTCGCGCCACACCCCACCCCAGTACGTTGGGCCGCAGAGGGGACTCCCGTCCCCTCTGCCCTCGCCTTGTCTTCAAAACCGCGGTCCTGCGGGGCATCTGACGTGGCCGCTCAGGCTCTATGGTACAGCAAAGGCGCTTGGGCGATGCAAGCTCAGCCGCGCGGCACGCCACCACGCGCTGCGGAGGTCCGCGACGAGGTCGCCCGCACGGCAGCCACCTTCTCGGTCACCTGGTACTCAAGACCGCGGCCGAGGAGCAGGCGCGTGTGCGCGTCGACGGCGGGCATAACCGACGCCGCAAGCGCGCTGAGGGGAATCGCCAGCCAATGCACGAGGTCGAGCGGTGCGGTGGCCGGCGCAGCCGGTGGTGCGGCGCGAGGCGCATGATGCCGGCGCACCCGCTGGTCGACCCATAGGACGACGAACAAACAGGGTAGGCAGGCCATGAGGACCGTCGATGCGGCCTGGCCCAGGATGGCCGCCTGGGCGCTCTCGGCGTAGAGCGGCGCGGCCCACGGCAGAAACTTGAGCCCGCCCACCAGTACGAACCAGTGCGTGGCCCACAGCAGGTGCTCCTGGATGTAGTGGCCGGCGCGCACCGCGCGCAGCCAGGCGGGTATTCGTCTCTGTTGGAGTGTCTGCCAGAGCACGTAGGGCACGTCGGAGACACCCCAGGCCCAGCGTCGCGCCTGCCGATAGTGCGCCAGCAGCGTGGCCCAGTGGTCGCGTCCTTCCGCGGCATCGGCCCAGACCGGCAGGTAAATCGGATGGACGGTCACGCCCGGACCCAGGCCGAAAAAGACCTTGAAGAACATGTGCGAGTCCTCGGCGATGACGTCCACGTCCCAGTAGTTGACGCGGGCGGCCGCCGCCAGCCCGAGCGAGTAGGTCGACTGCGTGACCAGCGTGTGCTTGCGCGGCAGGCGCGCCAGGAGCATCGCCGAGTAGAGGCCGTTGAGCGCGCGGAAGACGCCGGCCAGCCGCGACAGGTTGGCGTGGAAGAGCACCGCGCCTTGGTAGAGACAGCGCTCGCCGTGCGGCCGCGTGAGGTACTGGTAGCCGAGGGCGCTGAGGTACTTCGGGTGCAGGCGCGAGTCGGCATCGCAAATCGTCACGACGACGCGCTCGATCGGCACGCCGAACTCTTCGACCAGCAGGCGCTTGGCCCAGGGCACAGCGTAGGCCAGGTTCGACGACTTGCCGCGCACCTCGCCTGGCCGGTCGGGGTGGAAGGTCGTCCAGAATTGGCCGAAGTGCGGGCCGAAGCGCCGCTGCAGCAGCCGTGCCTTCTCGCGCGCATCGGGATCGCGGGCCTCGAAGGCGATCAGCACGCCGACGCGACGCAGCGGGAAGTCCTGCGCACAGAGGTAGCGCAGCGACTCCTCTAGCACCTCGATGGGCTCACGGTAGGTCGGAAAGACGACGAGGTGGTGCAGCCGCCGCCAGCGCGCCAGTTGGCGGCCGAGCGTCGCCCAGTCGCGGCGCTGCCAGACGGCGAGCGCCCGCACGGCGACGAGGGAATAAACCGCCAGGCTGAGCGACTTGCACAGCCAGTAGACGCAGAACGCGAGAAACGCCCAGGTCCAGTGGACAGGGAACAGGACACTTGCCCAGAGCGGCGAGCTAATGAGCGTCCAGCTCACGACGCCGAACGCCGCGCCGACGCACCGCGGTGTGCGGCCGCGCGGCAACGCCACACGATCCATCTCTCCTCCACCACGCTCCCACCGGCCCTGCGCAGCCATCGCTCGCCGCCGACGGCCAGCGCCGACGGCTAGCCAAGCGGCCAGCGTCGGACGCCGGCAACGATCGCTCGCAGCCGGCGGCGCGCTCCGGCCGGCGCGATGGCGCGGCGCGGTCCTCCGTCCACGCGCGCCACGCAGCTCAGCGGTGCGAACCAGTGGCAGCATGCCTGCGTGCACATTGTACAGAGCCCGTCGAGCAGGCGCATCACTCGCGGCGGCCGACGGCGCGGCTGACGGCGTCCGCGCAGCCAGGCGCGCGGCCCATCCAAATAGGCGCCTCTGCAAAGATAACGGTGCGGGAGCAGCGAACGTTTCGACTGCCGCGTCGCCAGCGTGCTACACTCCGGCGCCGGAGGTGGTGCGCGCCGTGCTCGCCCGCGACGACGAGAGCGCTCTCGACCTGTCGTTCCGCGAGGTCCGCGAGCGCCATCGCACCAAGCATGTTCACCGTTTGCATCCCTACCTCGGTAAGTTCATCCCCCAGCTCGTCGAGCACTTCCTGCGACGCAATTTCCGTCTTGGCGACTGGCTGCTCGACCCGTTCGCCGGCAGCGGGACGGCGCTCGTCGAGGCGAACGTGCTGGGCCTGAACGCCGTCGGCGTCGAGCTGTCGGCCTGGAATGCGCTCATCGCCCGCGTCAAGCTGGGCCGCTATGACCTGCCGCTGCTGGAGAGCGAGGTCCGCGACGCGGTGGCGCAGCTCGAGGGCTTCGTCCGCGGCGCGCGACGCTGGCCCGGCGGGGGCGCGCCATCCTCATCCGGCCCGTACCTCGACCTGTGGCTCGCGCCAGAGGCCCGCGCCGAGGTGCTCTTCTTCCGCACGCTCATCCCGCGCTACGTCCACGGCGACGTGCTGCGCGTCATCCTCAGCCGCGCCACACGCTCGGCGCGGCAGGTGGCGCACTACGACCTGGCACGGCCGCAGCGCCCCGTCCGCGAGCCGTACTACTGTCTCAAGCACCGCCGCATCTGCGCGCCGATCACCTCGGCGCTGAAGTTCCTGCGGCGCTACGCCCTCGACACCGTCCGGCGGCTGCGCGAGTTCGCCGCGCTGCATACCCCGGCCGAGGCCGTCATCCTCTGCGCCGACGCGCGGACCGTCGGCTACGACGGCTGGCAGTTCGACGGCGTCTTCACCTCGCCGCCCTATGTCGGGCTCATCGACTACCACGACCAGCACCGCTACGCCTACGAGCTGTTCCCCGACCAGCCCGACCAGGCCGCGGGCGAGATCGGCAGCCCGCGCCACGGCACGGGCCGCGCGGCGCGGGAGACCTACGTGGGCGACGTCGCCACCGTGCTCCGGCGCGCCCCACTGCGGCCGGCGGCCCACGTCTTCGTGGTGGCCAACGACGCCCACGGCCTCTATCCGGAGATCGCCCGCCGGGCTGGCCTGGAGCTGGTGGCGACGATGCACCGCCCGGTGCTGATGCGCACCGAGCGCGACAACGCGCAGTACCGCGAGAGTGTGTTCCATCTGCGCAAGCGCCAATAGAGTATACTGTCGCCGATCATCGTCCAGCCCTGCCGCGCGCCACGCCGGTAGGCCCGAGGAAAGGAGACCAGTGGTGCCCTCCACGACTAGCCAGCTCGTCGCCACCGCCCGCGCTCGATCCACGCGTGCGATGACCGAGCCGGAGGCCAAGGCCTGGCTCGCGCAGCAGGGCGTCCCGATGCCGGAGAGCCGCCTGGCCCGCTCAGCCGACGAGGCCACGCAGCTCGCGCAGCGCCTCGGCTTCCCGGTGGTGCTGAAGATCGTCTCGGCGGACGTGCTGCACAAGAGCGACGCCGGCGGCGTGCGCGTCGGCCTCGCGTCGGCCGACGAGGTGCGCGGCGCGTACGCCGAGGTGCTGGCCGCGGTCCAGCGCCATCTGCCCAGCGCGCGGATCGACGGGCTGCTGGTCGAGCGCATGGCCCCATGCGGCCACGAGTTCATCGTCGGCGTGCAGCGCGATCCGGTCTTCGGCCCGACGCTGCTGGTCGGCGCCGGCGGCATCCTGGTCGAGTTGCTGCGTGACGTAAGCC
>JACQUS010000583.1 GCA_016210125.1 Chloroflexota bacterium
CGGCCCCGAAGAGGACGCCGCTGCTGTGCTGCGTATTCGAGCGCTTGCAATCGACGACCACATCCTCGAAAAGATTGAGTTTAGGCACAATGTGACGTTCGTAGAGGTGGAAGAGGCGTGCCTGTCGGTGGAGCGGCATGTCCGGCGCGGACGGGAGGGTCTCTACACGGGAGGGTCTCTACAAAACAAAGTGTTCAGCAAGACGGGAGCAGGGCGGTACGTGCTCGTCGTGCTCGCAGATCAGGGCCGCGGCGCGTGGAAGGTCGTCACAGCGCGCCAGATGACGGTTCAGGAGCAGCAGCTCTACCGACGCGTGCGAGGAGCTTGACGATGGACGATAGAAAGCGCGAGGTCGAGCGTATCGAGCAAGGCAATGCGTGGCATGACAGCGACGAGGTGGTGGACATCGATGTTGGGCCCTCTCTCGACAAGATCGTCCCGGTGCGGCTGCCCACCGACCTTTGGGAGGAGCTGCGCCGAGAGGCGCGTGAGCTGGGGATCGGCCCATCCACGCTCGTGAGGATGTGGATGCTGGAGAAGCTACGCCAGATCCGGCGCGCGCGCCAGCCGGCGTGACCCGCGTTCGGGGCGTGGACGAGCGAATGCGACGGCACGTGGCGGACCCGGCATAACGCGTCCGCCAGGTGCGCCCGCCGCGAACAGCCCAGCGGCCTCTGCGGGCATCGCGCAGCGTGCGTATAATGCTCGGAGGAGGCCGGCCGACGCCGGCCAACAGCACACGAGGAGCCCCATGGCCAGAATCAGGCGACGCGTAGCGACGTCGGCGCGCCGCGACAAAAAGAAAGCGCGGCCGGCGCGGCCGGCGCCGCCTGCGGCATCCGCGGAGCCGGTCGCGGCGGCGGCGCCGGAACAGCCGGCGGCGGCGCGCCGGCCGATCACGATCCCGGCGGCGGCCGCGGCGGGCGCAGCGGCGGCGCGGCGCGCCGTGAGCCGTGCGAGCCAGCCGGCGCTGCACACGGACTACCAGGCCATCGGCCGCGACCTGCGCCGCGTCGGCGGACTCGGCGCGCTCATGATCCTCACCCTGGCAGTGCTGACCTTCGTGCTCCGCTGAGCGCCTTCGTGCCGTCGGCGGCGCGGTTGTCACCGAACTGTGACCGCAGGCCCCGGGCCGCGGTGGCACACTGTCCGTGAGCGCTGGCGGGCGGAACACCGGGTGGTCGCGCGCACCGACCAGCGGCCGGCGTGGAGGAGGGGCAGGTATGCCAGCCTTGGCACCAGCGCTTGCAGCCGAGGCTCTGGGGACGTTCATCTTCTTCTTCGTCGGCGCGGGCGCGGTGGTCGCCAGCCAGATTCCGGGGGTGCACACCGGCCTGGTCGAGATCGCCCTCGCCCATGGGCTCGCGCTAGCGGTCATGGTGTCGGTCTTCGGCCCGATCTCTGGCGGCCACTTCAACCCCGCGGTCACGGTCGGCGTGTGGGTGGCCGGCAAGATGTCAGCCGGCGTGGGCGTCGCCTACATCGTGGCGCAGCTCGTCGGCGCGGCCATCGCCGGCCTCGCCCTGCGTCTGGTCTTCCTGCCGACGCTCTGGGTGCCCGTCCAGCTCGGCACGCCAGCGCTCGGCTACGGCGTGGGTCCGCTCAAGGGCATCGGAGTCGAGGCCATCCTCACCATCGCGCTGCTCCTCGCCGTCTTCCTCACGGCCATCGACGAGCGCGCACCGCGCTCGATCGCCGGCTTCGGCATCGGCATGGCCGTGGCGGCCGATATTCTGGTCGGCGGCCCGCTCACCGGCGCGGCGATGAATCCGGCGCGCGCCTTCGGCCCAGCCCTGGCGTCGGGCTTCTGGGAGCACCACTACGTCTACTGGATCGGCCCGATCGCCGGCGCCGTCATCGCCGCGCTGCTCTACCGCTTCCTCTTCGCCACGCCGGTGCGGAGCGCGCGCTAGAGTCCTCGCAGGGCCGTCGTGCGTCACCCCAAGCGCGCGCGCCACGTTGGTGGTGGTCGGGAGCGATGGGCGCGCTCGGCGCGGCCGGCGGCGAAGGCCGCGCGGCTCCTCCCCAACCCGATGACACTTCGATGACAACCAGGCGACTAAGCCTTGGCGCCCCCACCACCGCCTTGCTAGGCTGGTTGTGGGCAGCCGTCGGCGCGGAGGGGTGTGGTGAGGCGGCACGACGGGGCGGCACGGTCGGCGCGCATAGGCTGGCTCGTCGCGTGCGCTGTGGCGCTGGGCACGCTTGGCGCCGCCGCAGCCGTCCTCGTGGACGTTCCCCTCGGGGACGCGCTTGACGGGCCGACGGCACCGGCCGCCGAGACCGCTCAGGTCGATGCCCCAGCCGGCGTGGCCGAGGCAGTCGCACCCGCGCCCGCAGAGCCCGACGCCTCTCCCTCCTCGGCGAACGCTCCGGCCGAGCC
>JACQUS010000574.1 GCA_016210125.1 Chloroflexota bacterium
CGCTTGACGAAGCGGTCCTTCTCCTTCTGCCACGTGCCTCGGCGCAGCCGGTAGGGCGTGTACTGCACGAAAATCGACATCAGGTGCTTGCCGGGCGGTGCGAGGTCGGGATCGTATGCCGTGGGGATAGTGATCTCCAGCATCGGCGCGCGCGACGGGACGCCGTACTTGGCGTCGTCCCAGGCCCGCTCGACGTAGTCGAGGCTCGGGCACAGGTGCGTCGTCGTGCGGTGCTGCGGCGCGAGCCCGGTGCTGGGCAAGGCGGTGTAGCTCGGCAGCTCGCCCAGCGCCAGGTTGACCTTGAATGATGCGCCCTCGCACTTGTAGCCGGCCAGGTGGGCGACGAGCTCTGGTGGTAGGTGCTGCGCGCCGACGAGGCCGAGGAAGGTGCGCAGCGGGTCGGCGCTCGACGCGACGACGCGCGCGAGGTGCTCCCGGCCGTCGCCCAGCGCGACGCCGTAGGCCCGGCCGTCGCGCACCATGACGCGCTGCACGTCAGCGCCGCAGACGATCCGCGCGCCGTGCGCCTGCGCCGAGCGCGCCAGGGCCTGGGCGATGGCCCCCATGCCGCCCTTGACGAAGCCCCACAGGCCGCGCACGCCGCCGACGCCGCCCATGACGTGGTGCAGGAGGACGTAGGCCGTGCCGGGCGTCGACGGCCCGCCGTTGGTGCCGATGACGCCGTCGGTCGCCAGGGCGACCTTCAGCTCCTCCGACTCGAACCAGCGGTCGAGGATCTCGCGGGCGCTGCCGCTGAACATGCGCACGAGGTCGGCCACGGCCTGTGGCGGTAGGTTGAGCACGCGGCGCCCGAGGCGCGCCAGGGCCGCCCAGTCGGCCAGCTCCCCCGGCGGCAGATTCGGCGGCGCTTCGAGCAGCAGCGGCTCGACGAAGCGCGCCAGACCGTCGATCCAGGCCTCGTAGGCCGGGTAGCGCTCGGCGTCGTGCGGCGAGAACTTGGCGATCTCGGCGCACGTGTGCTGCTGGTCGCCGTACATGAACAGGTGCCGGCCATCGGGGAAGGGCGCGAAGTAGGCCGGCTCCTTGGGAAAGACGTAGTAGCCGTAGCGCCGCAGCTCCAGGTCGCGGACGACCTTCTCTTGGAGCAAGCTCACGAGGTAGGCGGCGGTCGAGACGCGATAGCCGGGGAAGACGGGCTCCGTGACGCAGACGCCGCCCACCACGCCGCGGCGCTCCAGGACGAGCACGCGCCACCCGGCGCGGGCAAGATAGGCCGCGGTGACGAGCCCGTTGTGGCCGGCGCCGACGACGATGGCATCCCAGCGTGCGCTCATCGCGCCGTGGCCAGCGCCCCGCCAAGGCGGGCGATGTGCTCCGGCGTGGTGCCGCAGCAACCCCCGACCACCCGCGCGCCGAGGTCGACCCACGCGCGCCCCACCTCGGCGTAGCGCTCCGGCGGGTACTCGTCGGTGAACAGCCACTCCGGCGGGTCGTAGCGACCAACGTGCGGGTAGATGCCGGCCGCGCCGCGCCAGTGCGGCAGCAGCTCGCGCAGGCCGGCGGTGACGTCCGGCGGCGGCGCGCAGTTGAGCAGCAGGGCGTCCGGCTCCAGCGGCGCCAGCGCGCGCGCGGCGTCGGCCAGCGTCTCGCCGGTGAAGAGGCGGCCGCGCTCATCGCAGACGAAGGCGATCCAGAACGGGATGCCAACCTGGCGCGCCGCCTCAGCCGCGGCGACGGCCTCGCCGACCGAGTTGACCGTCTCGATGAGCAGGAGGTCACAGCCGGCGTCGGCGAAGACCTCGATGACCTCGCGGTACTCGGCGCGGGCTTGGTCAGCCGGTGGCGCGAGGTCGGGGCGGAAGCACCACTCGAGGGTCGTCATGGCCCCGGCAATGGCCACCGGCCGGCCGCCGGCGGTCTGCGCGCGCGCCTCCTGCGCCAGCTTGACGCCGGCGCGCAGCAGCTCGGCCCAGCGCGTCTCCAGGTCCGGCGTGCCGATGTGGCGCATGTGCGCGAGGTCCTTGAAGTGGTTGAGGAAGCTGCGCCGCGTAAGCTGAAAGGTGTTGGTCGAGATGACGTCGGCCCCGGCGGCGATGTAGTCGGCGTGGATCGCGCGCACGACGTCGGGCCGCTTCTTGAGCTGGTGGTCAGCCCACGTCACGTCGCGCCGCAGAATCTCCGTGCCGATGGCCCCGTCGAGCAAGACGACGCGGCCACGCTCCAGTCGCCCGCGGAGCGGCTCGTAGTCCGCCGTGTAGCTCATCGCGTCCCTGCCAGCGCCGCTTTCACGGCGCGCGTGTGCGCTGGGCTCGTGCCACAGCAGCCGCCGACGATGCGCGCGCTGCGGGCCTGCCACTGGCCGGCCTCGGCGGCGTAGCGCTCGGGCGGCCAGGTCTCGGTCATCGCGAACTGCGGGAAGAAGTCGAACTTCCAGCTCGGCGGGTCGAACTTGCCCACGTGGGCGAAGGCGCCGAACGGCGTGTGGCCCGCGGCCGCCAGCCGCTCCACCGCGCGCGAGACGTCCTCCGGCGGGGCAGCGCTGGCGAGTACGGCCGCCGCGCCGATCTCGCGCACGGCGCGGGCGGCGTCGGCCAGCGACTCGCCGCTCAGCACGTTGCCATCGGCGCCGACGGCGAAGCTGACCCAGACCGGCTTGCCGGTAGCGAGGGCTCCGGCCGTCGCGCCGCACGCCTCGCCGATGGTGTTCATCGCCTCCAGCAGGACCAGGTCGACGCCGGCCTCGGCGAGGATGGTCGCCAGCTCGCCGTGCTCGGCCAGCGCCTGCTGCTCCGGGGGGGCGAGGTCAGGCCGGAAGCAGTGCTCCAGCGGCGAGATGACCCCGGCGATGGCCACCTCGGGGCGCCAGGCGCGCTCGCGCGCGGCCTTCGCCAACGCGACGGCGCGGCGCAGGAGCATCGGCGCGCGCTGCTCCAGGTCCGGCGCGCCAATGCGCCGGCGGTGTGCGGCGTCGCGGAACGTGTTTAGGTACGTGCGGCGATTGAGCTGGAAGGTGTTCGTGCGGATCACGTCCGCGCCGGCGGCGAGATACTCCTCGTGGAGGGCCTGCACCACCGTGGTGTCGGTGCGCATACCGAAGTCGCGCCAGCGGACGCCGCGGCGCACCAGCTCGCTGCCGATGCCGCCGTCAAGGATGAGCGTCTCGCCCCTCTCCAGCCGCTCACGGAGGATGGCATAGGGGTGCATATGTCTCTGCCTCGGCCGGGCGTTCCAATGCCATTGTGCCCTGGCGAGCGCGGCAGGGTCAACAGGTTGCGGGACCGGGCCCAAGCGCATATCCTACGACTCGTCGCCGCCCAAGCGCAGCGTTAGCCCGCACGAGAGAGGAGCGCCCATGCCCGGCACGGTGCTGTACGAGAAGCGCGACCGCGTGGCCTACGTGACACTAAACCGTCCGGAGTCGCTGAACGCCTTCAACCACGAGATGATGCAGGACCTGCTGGCGGTCTGGGAGGATTACAACGCCGACGACAACCTCTGGGTGGCGATCCTGAGCGGCACTGGCCGCGCGTTCTGCTCCGGTGCGGACATCAAGGCCGGTCGTGTCGGCGGGCCGGAGCGGCACATCCCTACGCTGGCCTTCGGCCCCATCGAGGTGCTCAAGCCGATCATCTGCGCCATCCATGGCTACTGCCTGGGCGAGGGCTTCACGACGGCGCTGGCCTGCGACATCCGCGTCGCCGCCGACGACGCGCGCATCGGCTACCCGCACCCGAGCCACGGCTTCATGACCATCGGCGGGAACGTGCGCCTGCCGCGCATGACGTTCCCCGGGTGGGCGCGCTACCTGGTGCTCACGGCCGAGGTCATCGGCCCGGACGAGGCGCACCGGCTAGGACTGGTGCACCACGTCGTGCCGCGCGCCGAGCTGCTGGACAAGGCGAACGAGCTGGCCGAGCGCGTTTTACAGAATAGCCCCCTGGCCCTGTGGTACTCCAAGGAGGCGCAGGAGCGCGGCCTGCGCATGAGCTTCCCCGAAGCCGTCGCCTACGCGCGCCACATGGCGGTGAAGCTCTCGCAGTCGGAGGACCTGCAAGAGGGCGTGCGCGCGTTCATCGACAAGCGCCATCCGGTGTGGAAAGGACGCTGACGCACTGATGAGTGATGAGTCATGAGGAGGGGTCGCGCCAACTCATCACTCATCACTCATCATTCGCCTGGAGCGACGATGCCCACGTTACAGCCTAGCTACCGGCGCTGCTTCGGCTGCGGCCTCGACAACCCGATCGGTCTGCGCGTGCGCTACTACACCGAGGGCGAGCAGGTCGTCGCCGAGTTCACGCCGCAGCCGGGGCACGAGGGCTTCCCGGGCTACGTCCACGGCGGCATCCTGTACACGCTGCTCGACGAGGTGCTGAGTCGCACCGCCTGCCTTGGCGGCCGCTGGTCGCGCACCGGCAAGATGGACGTGCGCTATCGCGCGCTGGCGCCATTGGGCGAGCGCTACGCGGCGCGGGCCTGGGTCACGCGCTGGCGTGGGCGCAGCGTGGCCGCGGCCGGTGAGGTGCGCGGGGCCGACGGCCGGCTGGTGGCCGAGGCGCGCGGGCTGTTCTTCCTCGTGCCCGAGGACGAGCTGGCCGAGCTGCTCAGCGAGGTCGAGCGGGCTGAGCGGTCGGCGGAGGCTCTTTGTAGCGGAGGCGAGCAGCCGGCCTGACGCGCGGCTGGCGGGCATCAGGGCCGGCCGGCGGCCAGCGCGACGGCCACGGCGCGCCGCGCCCAGGCGACCAGCTCGGCGGCATCCTCGATGACGTCGGGCGGCACCTCGTAGTAGCTGGTGAGCGTCTGGCGCGCGTTGGGGCGAAAGGCCGGCATCCCGCGCTCGACATACGCCGCGCGCGTGGAGGCGTCGGTCTTGAAGTAGAGCTGGCCGCGGAAGACGGCGCCGAAGAAGACGCCCTCGCGGTAGAGCCCGTAGCCGCCGAACATCGAGCGGCTGGCGACGCCGCCGAGATCGCGGAGCTGGTCGAGGACGAAGTCCCTGTAGCCGTCGTCGCGCATAGGCCGTTACTCTTCCTCTCTGATGAGCATGGCCC
>JACQUS010000585.1 GCA_016210125.1 Chloroflexota bacterium
CCTATGACCGCCCTGGCGTCCTGCACCAGCTCACGCGCGTGCTCTCGGCGCACCAGGCGAACATCACCTACGTGCACATCACCGAGCGCGCCGAGGGCGCGGCCAAGATCTACTTCGAGCTCCAGGACGTGGTCGACGAGCCGGCGCTCGTCTCCGAGCTGGAGGGGCTGGACGTCGTGCGCCGCCTGGAGCGGACGGCGTCGTTCAGCGAGATCTACGGCCAGCGGGTCATCGTCATCGGCGGCGGCGCGCAGGTCGGCCAGGTCGCCGTTGGGGCGATCGCCGAAGCCGACCGCCACAACATCCGCGGCGAGCGCATCTCGGTCGACACCATCCCCCTGGTGGGCGAGGAGGCCCTGGCCACGGCCGTGCGCGCCGTCACGCGCCTGCCGCGCGTCAGCATCCTCGTGATGGCCGGCTCGATCATGGGCGGCAAGGTGAGCGAGGCCGTGCGCGAGGTGCGCGCCTACGGCGTGCCGGTGATCTCGCTGAACATGGCCGGCAGCGTGCCCAAGCACGCCGACCTGGTGGTGTCCGATCCGTTGCAGGCCGGGGTGATGGCCGTGATGGCCGTGGCCAAGACCGCGCGCTTCGACATCCGCCGCCAGCGCGGCCGGCGCTACTGAGGGCCGGTCGATGCCACGGCGCACCCGGCGCGATTACTCACTCGAGGGGCGATCCCATATCGATGCGGGTGAGCATGTTTAGGAGGACAAGAGTCGAACGGCTGCGCTTCCCTGATGATTTAGGATGATTTTCGCCGCCGGTGTATTCGCAAACGCGTGCATCGCCGCGTGGTACACGGTGAGAACTCGGTCTTGAAGCGCTTGATCCTGCTCAATCAAGCGTACAATCAATCCTCTTTCTTTTAGAACACTGTAACCTAGGGGCCGCCCATGCGTCTTGTGCTCATCGTAATCGCTCAAGAAACGTGCGATTCCCTTCGCGAGATCGTTGCCATGCTTTCTCCTTCTGAACATATAGGATGATAGCCACGACCCAACGAGGACCTCAGATAGCTCGACTGCCTTTTCTGCCTCATCCAGCAGCCCTGGGCCGTACTGGGACAGCATCGGGTACCATAGGACTGCGGCAGCCTGGTCGTTCATAATAGCGGCCGCAGCTTTCTTGAATTGGTTAAGTATGCTCTGAGCAGGCACGGCGCGCCACCCTAACGGAGTCTGAAGGATGAACTGTGGATCAATAGGGCCGAGCTCTGAATGTCGCGCCATCCAAATTCGGTCGGCCGCACAAGCGAGCATGCTGGCCGCCGATTTGGCCTGATGGGGCACGACCGCCTCTATGCGCCGAAATTTCGAGCGCAAATAGTTAACAATACTCTCGGCAGCCTCGCTGCTACCACCGGGGCTATGAAGCACCAGGAAGAGCCTGTTGTCCCGGATGCCATGGATCACTTCCATGAAACCGGCGAGGTCCTCCGCAGATAACGACGTTGCTGTGACCGACTCCTTCTGGAGATAGCCTGAAGCGTAGAGGATGACGGGAGCATGTAGGTGTTCTGACAACGATGATAACGCTTGCCGCAGTATCTCATCATAAACGCGAATGGGGGCTTCCCTGGCGGAAGCAATCTGTGAGAGGAGTTCTCCCCAGGTGGGCATGTGCTAGGAAGGCAACAGAGGCTGACGTACTGAAGAAGCACGCGTCGGGGGAGGCGGCGGGCTAAGCTTCCTTAACAATCGCTCGTACTCGCCTGACGCCTTCATTGCAGTCATGAGTGGCGTCTTTTCGACTGTGCTGAACGCCTGCTTGAGAACATCGCTGGGCCGCGCCTGGCCGGCGCGCTTGTGCTTGGTGGCCATGGCGGTTCTCCTTCTCACGGCTGCGTGGAGCGGTCGTCCTCTCCGATAAAACGGTATCCGCCTGCCAAGCCGTTGAGTGAGCCAAGCAAACTAGGCCGGTGGCGCATACGGGATTCGAACCCGTGGTCTCCTCCTTGAGAGGGAGGTGTCCTAGGCCGCTAGACGAATGCGCCGTGTGGGTGGGCGATACTGGATTCGAACCAGTGACCTCCACGATGTCAACGTGGCGCTCTAACCTGCTGAGCTAACCGCCCACGGGCGTCCCTGAGAGGGCTCGAACCTCCAACCTTTGGCTCCGGAGGCCAACGCTCTATCCAATTGAGCTACAGGGACGTGTCGCCTTGGTGAGCGCGCTCGGGACGGTGAGCGTACCCCCGCTTCTGTTCTAGCCTACCATCTCTCTCGGGGAGCGCGCTGCTCCCCGGCCGCTTGCGGCGGCTGCCTGACTTCCTCAGTTGCTCCCGGGCGAGGCTTGCCGAGCCGCCGCCATTGCTGGCGACGCTGGTGGGCCCTTACCCCACCCTTTCACCCCTTACCACCCGGCCGGAGGGCCGGAGGCGGGACTCCTCTCTGTTGCGCTTGCTGTCCGGCGGCGCTTACGCACCGCCGTCCCCAGCTTCGATCGCTGGGCGCCCTTGGCCGCCCGAGGCGACCTGGGAGGCGGGTAATTCCTCTGCCGGGCCTGCGCCCGACAGCGATAGGCCCTCGGCCGTCCCGCTCGCGCTCCGGCAGGGTGCGCGCAGCCACCCTGCCGCGGTGCCGAAGGAGAGATTTGAACTCTCACGCCCGTTACGGGCACTGCGCCCTGAACGCAGCGCGTCTGCCGTTCCGCCACTTCGGCGCGCCGGTGGAGATGGGGGGACTCGAACCCCCTACCTCGACTTTGCGATAGTCGCGCTCTCCCAGATGAGCTACATCCCCACGCTCGGCACCTAGTGATGCTACCAAATTGCCCTGCTGACTGTCAAGCTGAACCCCCTTACCAGATCCCGAAGTACTTGGGCATGGGGTACTCGAAGATCAGGTTGGGTAAGAACAGTGGGATCTGCGGGATGAGAATGATGATCAACTGGTCGATAAACATGATGGCGATGAACGGCAGGCAAGCGCGCACCGCCTGCTCGAAGCGCACGCCGGCGAGCTGCGTCGAGATGAACAGGTTCAGGGCCACCGGCGGGATGATCATCCCCAGGCCCATGTTGATGACGAAGATGACGCCCCAGTGCACCGGATCGACGCCCGCCGCCTGGAGGAGCGGGATGAACGACGGCAGGAAGCCGAAGATCATCGCCGGAGCCTCGAGGCCCATGCCCAAGACGATGAAGATGGCGTTGACGATATATAGGATCAGGAAGCGGTTCGTGGTGACGCCCTGGATGGACTCGGCGAGCAGGATGCCGACCAGGTCGCGCGCCAGCACGAAGCCCATGAACGCCGACGTCGCCACCATGAAGAGCGTCATGCCGCTGATGTAGCCCGCCTGGACCGTCGTGCGAAAGAGCCGCTGCAGGTTCGCCGTGCGATACATGAGGGCCGCCAGGAACAGGACATAGAACAGCAGGATCGTGCCCACCTCAGCGGGCGTGAAGATGCCGCCGATGATCCCGCCGGCCACCAGCACCGCGGCGAACAGGCCCGGGATGGCGCGCAGCGTGCGCATCGGCAGCAAGCGCAGCGGCACGGTCTCGCGCGGGTAGCCGTGGCGCCTGGAGTGCACGTAGGCCACGATGCCGAAGCTCACCGCCGTGAAGATCAAGGGCACGAACGTCGCCGCCGCCAGGCGGCTCACCGACACGTTGATGGCCGTGGCATAGAGCAGCACGGTGATCGACAACGGCGCCAGCATGCCCATCGTGCCAGCCGCGCCCTGGAGCGCGGCGCAGAAGGCCGCGTTGTAGCCGCGGGCCTTCATCTGGGGAATCATGATCGCCCCGATGGCCGCCGTGTCGGACACCGCCGACCCGGAGATATCGCCGAAGATGAAGCTCGCGACGACATTCGACGCCGCCAGCCCGCCGCGCAGGCGCCCCACCAGCGACTGGGCGAAGTCGACCAGCGTCTCGGCGATGCCCACGGTGTGCATGATGCTGCCGGCGAGGATCAGCAGCGGGATGGCCATCAACGTCAGGTTCTCGACGCCGAAGAAGATCTGCAGCGCGCCGGTGTTGAACGGGATGGTGCCGAACGTCGCGACGTAGGTCGTGGCCATCAGTCCGAGGGCGAAGGCCACCGGCACGCCGAGGAACATCGGGAACAGCAGCATGCTCGCCAAGAGTACGAAGCGCGGCGCGCCGGCGAGCTGCACGTATTGCCCGAACGGCAGAACGACGATCACGAAGAACACGAGCGCGATCGCCAGCCTGAGCACGCCGCCGACCGACGTCCAGCCCTCCGACACGCGGCGCAGCCAGTGCACGAACATGATCAGGCTGGCCGCCGGAATGGCCGTGTACGGGATCGTCATCGGCCATTGGAGCGCGTCGGTGTGCGCGCGCGCGGCGACCTCCAGCGCCTGCAGGCCCGAGAAGACAAGGGAGATGAGAAAGCCGCCGGAGAGGCCGTCGATGCCCACCTGCCAGCGCTTCTGCACGTTCGGCGGCAGCCTGTGGAGGATCAGCTCCAGCTTGACGTGCTTGTCGTGCAGATAGGCGCTGGCGGTGGAGAGAAAGACCGCCCAGGCGAAGATGACCAGCGCCAGCTCGTCCGACCACGAGAGCGAGTTGTTCAGCGCGTAGCGGAAGAACACGCCGAGGAGCATCACCGAGGCGAAGGTCGCGGTCGCAGCAACGTACCCCACTTGCGTCAGACGGTCCAGACCGTCGCTCAGCAGGACCAGGGGCCGTGCCCAGGTGGGCGCCGTGCCGAGGCCCGGTGCGGCGAGGCTCTCCTCTTCATAGTGGGCCGGAATGACCGTCGCCTCGTCAGCGTGCGCCACAGTGTCCCCCTTTGGTCAGGGCCGGCGGGCTCCCCGCCTCCCGGTGATGTCCCGGCGACGCTCCTCGCGCCGCCGCGCGGCGAGAACGGTGCGTGTCCTGCTAGGCCGGAGCGCCTCGCGGGCCAGGACCTCGCACTCCTGCGGCGCAGCGCTGGCGCGTGCTGCGCCGCGCGCAGGGTAGCGGCCGGCCCAGACCTCGGGCGGCACTCCCGCGAATATGCCTGGCGAATATGCCTGGCGCATGGGCACGGTGACGAAGGCCCCGCAGCCACCGGGGTTGGCCCCCGCAGCGCGGTGGCCTACCCGGCGCGCACACGAGGGCTTGCACTGTGGCCAGAGGCCATCATAGTCTATATGCATCGCAGAGCGCTTGTCAATCGGCATGGCGTATAC
>JACQUS010000580.1 GCA_016210125.1 Chloroflexota bacterium
GCATCCTGATCGCCGGGGTCGGCTACGGCAACCTGCGCGACCTGTCGTTGGGGCCGCTGCTGGTCGAGCGGCTGCGCCGGCGGGGCTGGCCGGAGGGCGTGGTGGTCGAGGACCTGAGCTTCGGCGCCGTGGCCGCGCTGCACTGGCTCCAGGCCCACGCACCCTTCGATGCCGCTGTGTTCCTCGCTGGCGTGCCCCGTGGCCGGCCGCCGGGCTCCATCCACCGCTACGAGTGGGCGCCGGAGCCGGTCGCCACCGCAGAGCTGCACGCCCGGGTGGCCGAGGGCGTCACCGGTGTCATCGACCTGGAGGCCCTCCTCGCGGTCGCCGGGGCCTTCGCGGCCCTGCCGCGGCGCGTCCTGGTCATCGAGGTCGAGCCGCGCGACCGCGAGTGGGGACCGGCCCTGAGCCCAGGGGTGGAGACGGCGGCGGCCGAGATCGAGGCGCTGCTGCCCGGCGTCGTCGAGGAGCTGCTGGCGTGAGCGCCGGACCGAACGGACGCGAGGCCCTCGAGGAGCTCTCCTGGCGCGCGGAGATCCTCCAGGCCATGTACTGGATGCATGGCGAGGGGCTCGCCGACGAGGTCCGGCCGGCGGCGCTGGCGGACTTTCTGGCGACCGATTCCGACACCGTAGCGCGCCACATGCGCCAGCTCGCCGCCGACGGCTACCTGGAGGCCGTGGCGAGCCTAGGCGAGCCTGCGGTAGCCCGCAGCCACTACCGCCTGACGCCCCTGGGCCTGGCCGAGGGCGGCCGCAGCTTCCGCGACGAGTTCGCGGACCTGACGCGCCCGGCGCACGGCGCCTGCGCGCCGGGCTGCTGGTGCCACGACCCGCGCCACGCCGGCGAGCCCTGCCCGAGCCACCCCGAGGGAGCGCGAGCGTGACAGGGCGTGTGCTGGTGGCCGGCGTCGGGAATCTCCTCCGCCGCGACGACGGGTTCGGCGTGGCCGTCGCGCGGCGGCTCGTGTCCGACGGCGACCTGCCGCCGGGCGTGGACGTCATCGAGACGGGCATCGGCGGGCTCAGCGTCGTCCAGCAGCTCATGGACGGCTACCGGGCGCTCATCGTGCTCGACGCGGTGGAGCGCGGCGCGGCGCCCGGCACGGTCTTCGTCCTGCAGCCGCAGGTGCCAGGCCCAGAGGAGCTGGGTGTCGAGGCCTGGCGGGCGCTCTTCTCGAACCTCCACCTGGCCGAGCCCTCGCGGGTCTTCATACTGGCCAAGGCCGTGGGCGCGCTGCCCGAGCGCGTGCTGCTCGTCGGCTGCCAGCCGCACGACCGCGAGACGCTGGGCGAAACGCTCAGCGATGCGGTCGAGGCGGCCGTCGACCTCGCCGCGCGGCGCGTCCGCGAGCTGATCGCGGCGTGCGCGGCGGAGGGCTGACGAGCGATGTGTGTTGCTCTCCCGGCCAAGGTCGTGGACGTCACAGAGAGCGCGGCGGTGGTAGAGCTGCTCACCGGCGGGCGGCGCCAGGCCAGCCGGGGCTTGCGACCCGACGCCCGGGTCGGCGATTTCGTCCTCGTCGACCGCGGTCTGATCGTCGAGGTGGTCACGCCGGACGAGGCGGCCGAGCTCCTCGCCTTCTACCGGCAGCTCGCGGCGACCCTGGAGCAGGAGATGAGCCCGTGAGGTCTGGGTCATGAGCTCCACACTGGCCGGGCCGCTGCGGTTCATCCGCTACGCCTTCATGCCCAACCGGCTACAGTACTGCGGCGGCGACGACAATGCGACGCTGTTCGGCTACGCCGCGGAGGGTCGGGTCGACGCCGGCCTGCCGCCCCTGCTCGGCAAGTTCGTCGGCGCGCTGCCCTACCTGCGGCTGATCGCTGAGGCCAACGGCATCGCCGACCCCTTCGACGAGCGCGTCGTCGAGGCCTACTGGCTGGGAAACGAGCTGCTGGAGCGGGTCGAGGTGCGCCAGTTGCACGACGCGCTGCTGGCGCGGTTCGGCGGGCAGCTCCAGGGGCGAACGCGGCACTGGGTGCGGGCGAAGGCACCGGCCGGGGCGCGGCCACACCACAGCTTCCACGTGCTGGACGTGCACCGGCACGTTGGCGAGCTGGAGAGCACCCTGGCCACCATGGATGCCTGTCGCATCTCGTGGGGCCAGGTGCGGCAGGTCCGGCCGGGCGAGTTGCTCGTGGAGCGGCAGCCCCTGGTGCTGCGGTGCGGCAAGCTGGACCTGGGACCGCCACAGGTCGAGCACATCCTGACGGCCGCCTGGGGCCGCACCCTCCTTGGCGACGCCGCGCCTGGGGCCTGGGTGTCGATCCACTGGGGCTGGGCCTGCGAGGTCCTGACGCAGCGCCAGCTCAGCACCCTAAGGCACTACACGCTGCTGCACCTGGGCCTGGCGAGCCAGACCCTCTAGGCGCCGGCTGCGGCCCTGGGCCAGCGCGTTGCCGGAGGCGCGACACGTGCGCTGGATCGCCGCCTTGGCCGTCGCCATGCTGGCCATCGCCGCCGGGAGCGCGGCGGCGCTCACGCCCACGCCGCGAGCCGGAGCTGGTGGTGGCAGATCCCCCGTTGATCCTCGGCCAGGCGCTCGTGCTGCCGTCCAGCGATCCGGAGGACCGCGAGCGCCACGACCGGCGGATCGAGGAGATCGCCGTCCGCGCGGCCTGGGCCTACGAGGAGGCGCACGGCGCGGTCGTCGAGGACGTGTCCGACCCGGCGCAGAAGATGGGCTTCGATCTCCGCTCGCGTCGGCCGGACGGCAAGGTGCGCTGCATTGAGTTGAAGGGCCCCCGCGCCGTCGGCGAGGTCGAGGTGACGGAGAGCGAGTGGACCAAGGCGGCGAACCTGCGCGCGGACTACTGCCTCTACGTCGTCTACAACTGCGCCGCCACCCACCCGAGGCTCTTGCGAGTTCGGGACCCGTTTGGGAGCTTGCTTTTCACGGGGGGAGCTATCATTAATGAGGCGGCGATTTTTCAAGCGGCGGAGGTTTGAGCCGTGGATTGGCGCGATGGCTTGGACGACAAGGCGAGGCGAATCGCGGGTTCAGACCAGTCCCCCCTTCGCGTTGTGGCCGGGCCTGGGACCGGGAAGACATTCTCATTGATTCGGCGAGTGGCACGTCTCCTTCAGGAGGGTGCCAAGCCTGACGCGATCTTCGCCTGTAGCTTTACGCGCACTGGCGCCAATGACCTCCACAAGGAACTCTTGAAGCTGGCCATGCCGAACACAGGCCGTGTGCAATCCGGTACTCTTCACTCCTTCTGCTTTCGCCTGCTTCGCCGGGCTGAAGTGCTTCAGCTGACAGGAAGAGTTCCTAGACCTCTAATGAAGTTCGAGCAGCGATTTCTCCTTGAAGACCTGCGCCGAGGCACCTTCGGCGGAGTACGTGACTGCAACAGGAGACTGGAGGCATTCAATTCCGCGTGGGCACGTCTTCAGTCCGACGAACCTGGCTGGCCTACCGATCCAACGGATCGGGCCTTTCAAAGCCAACTGCTGTCATGGCTTCAATTCCAAGAAGCGATGCTTGTAGGCGAGCTCATTCCGGAGGCTCTTCGATTCCTGCGCGGGAATCCGGCGTCGCCGTTCCGGCCCCGCTTCGCGCATGTGCTCGTAGACGAGTATCAAGACCTCAACCGGGCGGAGCAGGCACTCCTCGACCTCCTTGCCAATGGCGGTACGCTTACCGTCGTCGGAGATGAGGATCAATCCATTTACTCCTTCAAGTACGCCCACCCTGAGGGCATTTCTGCATTTGATCAAACCCACCCGGCAACCGCCGATGAGAGCCTTGATGAGTGCAGGAGGTGCCCAATTACGGTTGTCGAAATGGCAAACCATCTGATTCAGTACAACCCCGCCCGCAGCGCAAGGATCCTGGTCCCACTGGCTGGAGCACCTCCCGGCGAAGTCTTCGTAGTGCAGTGGAGCAGCTTGGACGGTGAGGTAGAGGGAATCGCGAAGTTCGTAGACACTCGTGTCAAAGCTGCAGACGTGGAAGCTGGCGGTGTGCTCATCCTGTCTCCGCGGCGACAATTGGGGTACAGGATTCGGGACGCGCTGAACAACATGGGGACGCGCGCCCACAGCTTCTTTCATGAGGAAGCCCTGGACGGCAACCCTAAGGAGCTTGGAGCAAGCCAGGCCCAACAGGCATTTGTCCTGCTGACCCTTCTTGCCAATCCTGATGATCGGGTTGCGCTCCGGTCTTGGTGTGGCTTCGGAAGCGACTCACTGCGAAAGAATGGCTGGGCGCGTCTGCGGGCTCACTGTGAGAGCACCGGCGAGTCTCCGAGAGAGGCTTTGGACCGCATCGTCGCCGGACAGGTCAAGCTCCCATACACCGGCGATATCGTCGCTCGATACTGTGACGCAATGAAGCAGGTGGCCCACATGGCCGATCTTCGCGGCCAGGACCTTTTGGACGCGGTATTCCCATCTGCTGATTGGTCCGAACCGTTCCGATTCATTGGCGCGTCAATTAGACAGCAAGACTATGACTCGCAACTTCTACTTGAGGAGACCAGGATCGCCGTAACTCAGCCCGAGCTACCCACCGACGTTGATTATGTTCGAGTGATGAGCCTTCATAAGTCGAAGGGCCTAACAGCCGATTTGGTGGTGATTGTCGGTTGCATCGAGGGCTTGATTCCATTCATTGATGATGACCTCCCGCCAGCCGATAGCGAGAGGTCACTGCACGAGCAGCGTCGGCTGTTCTACGTCGCTATAACACGCACGCGACAAACGCTTGTAATCTCCAGCTTTGTCAGGCTGCCACGCGACCTCGCCCATCGGATGGGTGCGCCAGTGCGGGGCGGAGGGCCCACAGAGGCCAACACCATCGCCTCGCAGTTCATTGACGAGCTAGGACCTCGGAAACCGGACACGATCTCCGGCGATGACTTCTTCCATTGAACTCGAAGGTGCAGTACATGTCTGACGACCGCTCGAAGCGCCGAGTAGGTCAGCGAATGCGCCGGTGGTAGACCGGAAGCAGTAGCAGTCGTGCGACGCCAAGGCGGTGCCGCGTGCACCCGGCCCTCCCACAGCCGGGGCGCGCCAACGGATGCGCATGTCTGCACGAC
>JACQUS010000083.1 GCA_016210125.1 Chloroflexota bacterium
GCCCTGCCAAATCAGGCACACGTCGGTCGACGTCCCACCCATGTCGAACGTGATGGCGTTGGGCAGGCCGAGGCGGCGCAGCAGGAAGCGCGAGGCGGCCACGCCGGCGGCCGGCCCCGACATCACCGTGGTGATGGGCTTCTGCTGCGCCGTGCCCGTGGTCATCATCCCGCCGTTGGACTGCACGATGTGCAGCCGGCCGCGCAGCCCGCGCTCGGCAAGCGCCTGCTCCAGGTACGTGACGTAGCGCGTGACCAGCGGCATGAGCATGGCGTTGACGACGGTGGTGTTGCTGCGCTCGTACTCGCGGAACTCGGCGTTGATGTCCGAGGAGATCGAGACGTATTGGAAGGCGCGCAGCAGGGCGTCCTTGACCAGCCGCTCGTGCTCCGGGTAGCGGTAGGCGTGCAGCAGGCAGACGGCCACGGCCGCGGCCCCGCTGGCCTGCACCTGCGCGGCCAGCGGCGGCAGGGTCGCCGGGTCGAGTGGCACGAGCACCTCGCCGCGCACGCTCACGCGCTCGGCCACCTCGAAGCGCCGGTCGCGCGCCACCAAAGGCGGGGGCTTGCCGTGGTTGCGCGGGTGGTAGAGGTGCTGGCGCGCCTGGCGGGCGATCTCTAACACGTCGCGGAAGCCGGCCGTGGTGACGAGGGCCGTCGGCGCACCGCGGCCCTCGAGGATGGCGTTGGTGGCCACGGTGGTGCCGTGGACGACGTCGGCGATGGCCGCGCCGGCCACGCGGTCCTGGAGGTGGGCCAAGGCAGCCAACACGCCCTGGGCCAGCTCGGGCGGCGTCGAGGGCACCTTGAACGACACGAGATGGCCGGTCGTCGCCTCGTAGGCGGCGACGTCGGTGAACGTCCCACCCACGTCGATGCCTACCCGAAAGGTCGGCTGCTCGGTCGGCTTCACCACGGATGTCCCTCGCGTGATCACGCGCCCCGCCGCGCGGTGCGGGTGATTATAACATGGCGCTCGGGTGTCCCTCCCCCGTGCCCCTCACAAGGGTAGGTAAATGCACGATTTGCGGCCCTGCATAAGCAGGGACGTCCAACGGGATCATGCCGCGTGGATGGGCATCGTCGACGTAGGGGCGGCGCTTGTCGCCGCCCGCTGGGGTAGGGGTTCGGGCGGGGACAAGCCCCGCCCCTACGGAACGAGCGCAACACGCTCCGGGAAATACCTACCCCTGTGAGCCCCCCGCCCCGCCGGCCCTACGGCTGGCCGCTCTCCAACCACCAGCGGGCGATCTCCTCGCACGTAGCGAACCACACGTCGTCGTGCTGCTTGATGTGCTCGATCACCTGCTCGAGCAGGATCGCCCGCCCCGGCTTGCCGATGATCTGCGGGTGCGTCATGAGCACATAGCACAGACCCTCGCGGTAGTAGCCGTCGAACTCGCGCGTCCAGGCCTCGTAGGCCGCCATAGGACTCTGAATGCGCAGCGGCGCATAGCCGGTGCCGGCGGCAAAAAGAAAGTACGGCGCGTCGTCCAGCTCCCAATGGCCGGGGATCTCGATAAGGTCTGTGGTCTGACCGTCGATCTTGACTCGGTAGGGGCGATCGTCGCCCCGTAGGTTCGCGTCGTACAGAAAGCCCATCTCGTGGACGATGCCGAGCGTCTCCGGCGTGTACTCGCCGGGCGGGCGGACGCCGACCATGCGCCGGCCGATGATGCGCTCGGCGGTCTCCTGGCTGCGCCGGTGGACGGCGCGCTGCTCGTCCGGCGAGAGCGTGTTGAACTGCTCGTGGAGGTAGGCGTGCGCCGCGATCTCGTGCCCACGCCGCGCGATCTCGCGCGTCTGCTCCGGCCAGTTGTCCATGGTCCAGCCGGGGATGAAGAACGTGGCGCGGATACCCTGGCGGTCGAGCAGGTCGAGGATGCGCGGGACGCCACGCAGCGGGCCGTACGTACCCATCGAGAGGGTCTTGGGCCGCGTCTCGTTCTCACGATGGAAGAGGTACAGCGCCTCGGCGTCGACGTCGAACGTGATCGCCACCGCACAGCGCGCACCGTTCGGCCAGCGAACCTCGGTCATGGCTCACCCTCCCTCTAAACGTGGCTTGCAACTTGCGCTGCCCCGTCCCCAACCCCAGGGAGGTCTCCAAAGGGGGCTTCGCCCCCTTTGCATTCCCCCATTTTTCATCCGCGGTGGTCGCCCCTTGGGGCGATGACCGACTCATACCGTTTCACGATGGCCGTGGCCCTGTAGGGGCGAAGCTTGTCTTCGCCCCGATATGGGCGATCACAGGATCGCCCCTACCTCACGTCGCCATCGTCGGGGTGAAACGGTATCACGCCATCACAGCGGCGCGGGCAGCGCGCCGAACACGCGCTCCGACCAGGCGGCGTTCCGCAGCAGCGCGCGCTCACCGAAGTGGCAGCCGATGAGCTGAAGGGCGTGCGGCAGGCCCTCCGGGCTCAGCGCCGTCGGCAGGCTGATGTTCGGGAATCCGAACAGCGTCCAGATGCTCTGGAAGCTCGCGTCGCCGGTCGTGCTCGGGTCCGGTGGCAAGTTCGCCACGGTCGGGCCGACGAGCGCGTCGAAGCGCTCGACGAGCTCGATGAGCTGCGCGCGGTAGCGCCGCCGGAGGCGCATAGCGTGCATGTAGAGCGCTGCCGGCAGGAGGTGGCCGGCCTCGATGTAGGCACGCACGGTCGGCCCGTAGTGCTCGGCCAGGCGCACGACTTGCTCGGCGTGCACCGCAGCCCCCTCGCTGGAGATCACGATGTAGTGGATGGCCAGCAGGAGGTCCATCGACACAGGCAGGCGCACCTCGGTGACCTCAGCCCCGGCGGCAGCTAGCTTCTCGATGGCGGCCTCCGCCGCCTGGCGGACCGGGGGATCGGCGCGGTCCAGCAGCGCGCGCACCACGCCGAGCCGCGGCGGGTCGGCACGCTCCCGTGCCGCGGCGACGAAGTCCTCCGCCGACTGCGCGAAGGAGAACGGATCGCGCCGGTCGTGACGCGCGGTCGCCTGGAGCAGGAGCGCGGCGTCGGCTACCGTGCGGACGATCATCGCCGGCTGGTCGAGCGTCCAGGTCACCGGAACGCCGCCGTAGCGGCTGAGGCGACCGAACGTCGGCTTGAGCGCGACGACACCGCAGTACGCGCCCGGCCGGAGCGCGGAGCCGCCGGCCTGGTTGGCGATCGCCGCGGGCACCTGGCGTGCGGCGACGGCGGCCCCGGAGCCGCTCGATGAGCCGCCGGGCGTGCGCTCAAGGTCCCACGGGTTGCGTGTCTTCACCGGGTCACGCCGCCAGGCGAACTGCACGGTGACGGTCTTGCCCAGGATAATGGCCCCGGCCTCGCGCAGGTGCTGGACGACGCCGGCGTCCTCGGTGGCGACGGTCTCACGGTAGGGATCGAAGTTCGCGGTCGTAGGCAGGCCGCGCACGTGGAACACGTCCTTGATGCCGATGGGCAGCCCGAACAGCAGGTCCTGCGGCGCGCGGTCGCGGCGCGCTGCCTCGAGGCTGCGTGCGGCCGCTAGCGCGCCTTCGGCGTCCAGCGTCTCCCAGGCCTGCACGCGCGGCTCCGTGGCGTCGATGCGGTCGAGCAGCGCACGGACGAGCTCGACCGGCGAGAGCTCGCCGGAGCGCATAGCGCGGACGGCCGCGGTGGCCGTGAGGTCCCAGAGCGTCATCGTCTAGCGCCCCCGGCTGGACGGCGGCGGCGTCGGCGTGTCGATCTCCTCGCTCCAGGGCGCCAGCGGCACCTGGAGCACGGTCCAGATGGCGCGCTCGGCCTCGGCCAGCGTGCTGCGCAGTGCCTCAACGCGGCCGAGGCCCCACGTCTGCCGTGCTGCCTGCTCCAGCGCCGCGCGGATCTCGTCCCGGCTCATTGTGTGGTCTAGACGCACGTCGCAGCTCTCCTCTCCCATCCTCCCCGGCCCGCTAGATGATGACGACCGTCTCCTTCACCCAGGCGCGCAGACAGCGGGCCCCGGACGCCGCGGTGTGCTCGCGCGCCCGCTGCCACTCGGGCGAGCTCCAAGCCCGCCGCGTTGCCTCCCAGTCGTCGAACGCGATCTCGTCGGTGCCGGCGATGTCCGGCTCGCTACCGTCATCACCGCGCCGTGCCAGGTTGATGACGTAGCTCCGCAGGCCAGGCATCTTCCGCGCGATGGGCGCGTGCTCCTCGATCCACCAGCGATGCTGCTCCTCGAGC
>JACQUS010000587.1 GCA_016210125.1 Chloroflexota bacterium
GATGCACGGTATGAGCCGGCCAAGCGCCGGAGCCTCCGGCCAGCGGGCGAGGCGGCGCAGCCGTGAGGCACGGCCCGATCGGGGATCCGGCGGGTGGCCAGGCGGGTGCTCGCCCTGGTCGTCCATGGCCGTCACTCGCCTATCCGGCGCCCAGCAGGTCGCGCACGATGCGGTTCACCGTGGCCCCTTCGGCGCGCCCCCGCAGGCGCGCCATCAGCGGGCCCATCACCTTCCCCAGTTCGCGCGCGCCCTGTGCGCCAATCTGAGCGATGACCTCGCGCGCCGCGGCGGCGATCTCGTCCTCGCCGAGCATCGCCGGCAGGTAGCGCTGGAGGATCGCCAGCTCGGCCTGCTCCTGGGCGGCGCGGTCGGCCCGCCCGGCGCGCTCGTACTGCTCGATGGCCTCCCGCCGCCGCTTGATCTCGCGCTGGACGACCGCGACCTCGGCCTCGGGCGACAGCGCGCCGCGCTGCTCGATCTCCGCGTAACCTAGCGCCGAGCGCAGCAGGCGGATGGTCTCGCGCGCGGTCGCGTCGCCGCGGCGCATGGCATCCTTGAGGTCTTCCAGCAGCCGGTCGTTGAGTGCCACGACGTCCACCGCCTTGGCTGCATGCTACGCCGGGTTCACGCCGGAGGTCAACCGCAACGGCTCAGGCGAGTACGCCGCGCGCCAGCGCCCTTCCTCAGTCCACCTCGCCCGGCGGGGGACCCGCGTCCATCCGTGAGCGCTCCGACGCCGGCGACAGCGTCTCGTTGCCGCGCTCGAAGAGCGACCACCAGAGGTCGCTCGGGATCGCGATGCCGGCGCGCAGCGCGCGTGCCAGCAGATGGTCGGCGGCCGCCACGGCGCGCCCGTCCTCGAGACCGCCGTGAGGTCTGCCCGCGAGGCCGGCCGGGGGCTCGGTCGCCGCGTGCGCCGGCCCTATCGCCGTGCACGCGGGCGCCTCCGGCCGCGGGGTTTGCACGCCCAGGTCCACACAGACGAGCACGCAGTGGCCCTCGCTGGCGCCGGCCGACCGGTCGCCGGCCGCGGCGACCTGGCGAGCTACCGCGCTCAGGAGGTCGGCGAGGCCGGTGTCCCCGCCAATCGATGCGAGCATCGCGCCTGCGGCGCCGGGCGCGGCTAGGGCGGCCACGGCAGAGGCGTCCGGCCGATCCGCGGCGGGGCATGGTGCCACCACCCTGGAGTCTGGGTGGCCGGGGCCATCGCCGGGTGCCCGGCCTGCGGCGATAGCTACGAAGCCCAGCAGCCCGCGCCGTGCGGCCAGGGTCGGCAGCGCGCGCAGCAGCGGCAGCCCGAGCGGGTCAAGGACGACTGCCACGCCGGCGCCCTGCGCCCGTGCCTGTGCGCAGGCCAGGTCCAGGGCGGTTGGCCCGGCGAGCAGGCTCGGCTGTCCGGCGGCGTCCAGCACGATCGTGCCGGGTCCATCGCGCAGGAGCACGACGCGGGCGGGGTCGGCGCGCTCCAGGGCGGGGAGCTGCGCGCGCAGGAAGGCGAGGGCGTCGCCGCCCAGCAGCTCGGCGTAGAGGACCAGGTCCACCGCCGCTGGGACGCAGCCGCGCGGCAGTCCGGCGCCGATGAGCACGCGCTCGACGACGACGCGGAGCTCGCGGACGGAGACGCGCAGCACGTCAGCCATGCGCGTCAGACCTGCGGCGCCGGCGGGTACATCCAGTCGTCGGTCGTCCCGCCGGCGATCTCTTCCGGCAGGGGCGCGCCGTGGTGGATGATCCCGCGCACCCAGCGCTCGGACACGTCCTGCGTCTTCTCCAAGCCGTAGAACGACGCGTTGACGAGTCGGATGACGTGCGCCGGGACAAACGCTCGGTCGAGCATGTTCATGCGCGGCGAGTGGTAGGAGAGCCCCGCCAGCCCTTGCAGGCGCTGGACCGTCCAGCGGTGCGCCGGAAAGCGGGCGAGGAACGCGGCCACAGAGGTGCGCTCGGGAACGGCCGCCAGGTCGGCGTCGAGCCGCTGGGCGTCGCTCGGCAGGTCGAGCGCCAGGTCGACGCCGGGCACCACGCCGTCGCGCTGGCCACGCCGTGGCTCCTCAGCCTCGACGGACTTGTACCAGAAGTAGTGGCGCGCGTTGGGCGCGGCCATGTCTAGGCGCAGCGCCCAGCGGTACTCGGTGTGCAGCAAGGCACACAGCTCGCCTACTGGCATCTCCGGGACGATGTCCAGTGCATCCGGCGCGACGTGGTACGGGTCGAGTGCGTCGGCAACCTCGGGATAGACCTCAATGAGCAGCGCGTGGAAGGTCTCGAGGCTCTCGCGGTCGAGGTGCGCCGGCAGCGCGGCGCAAAACGCGGCCCAGGTGGGCGGCGCAGCGCCGCCGGCCGCGTGGGGCTCGGCGAACGCCAGCAGCCGGTCGCGGATCTGGACCAGGTCGCGGGCGATCGTCGCCGCCGACGTGAAGTGCTCGTAGCGCGTGCGGTCGTGGCTCTTGTAGGTCGTGTAGCGGTCCAACCAGCCAAGGAGCTGCCGCTGCTGCGCTGGATCGCCGCGGATCTCCTTGGCTTTGATCATCGACAGCGCCCGCTCGCGCAGCTCCAGCCAGCGGTCGACGAGCCTGGGATGGGCGTTGACCCAGAGCACCAGCCCCAAACCGGAGGAGTTGCCCACGCCCAGGTAGCGCCGGATCGCCGGGTGCAGCGGCACGGCGCGCCGCGAGCGCGAACGGGCCACGTGCTCGGCCAAGTCGTAGCCATACTCGCGCATCAGGTAGGCGGCGAGCATCTGGCCGTGGTAGGGTCCGCGGACGGGGTGGTCTGGCTCGTAGGCGAGGAATGACCGCGTGCCGAACGTGCCGTTGGCGTCGAGGCCCGTGTTGCGCATGAGGTAGCCGACCTCGACGACGCGCTCGACATCCGGCTGGCGGCCGGCGCTCAGGCTCGCGACGACGTGCTCGAAGAGGCGCGCGCTGCGGTTCGAGCGCGCCCACACCAGCGTGCCCGGCGCCGCGCGCCCGGCGTACAGCTTCGGCAGCTCGCGGCGCGTCTGCTCGACGCGCTCCGCCGTGGCCTCGCCTTCGAGCAACGCCGCGTACATGTCCCAACGCCGACCGATGATGCGGTCGGTGCGTTCATCGTCGCCGACCAGCTCCTGGCCGAAGACGACGAAGTCGAGCACCCACCCCGGCGCATGTACGCGATAGAGCGCCTCGCCGCGCCCGCGCTCGTCGAGGGCGAAGCGCAGGCGCTCGATCTGCCAGCGCTGGTGGAGCATGCGCGACGTAAGGGAGCGGGCGAAGCTGAGGCGCGTCGGCTTGAGCGCGCCAAGGTGGCGCGGGATGAGCAGATCGTCAGGGGAGCGAGTGGGCGCTACCGTCAAACGGGCCTTCTCCGGTGTGCGGCGAGGCGTCTCTGCACTCCTGTTCGCGGCAGCGTGGTGTGCGGTCTCGGCGAGGCGCTCGGGCGCTCACCGGCGGGGACCCGCGCAGGCAGGCTGGCGCCGGGACACCTCTAGCCCTGCGTGCCTGCGGCCGGGCGCGGCTGGGGTGCCGGGCTCGGCTTGGCGTCGGGCTTGGCATCCCCTTGGGGGGCCGGCCTCCCGTCAGCGGGCGCGCCGCCGGCGGTCTCCTCGCCGGGCGTGGGCTCGGGGGCCGGCTCGGGGCCGACGAGCACCACGTTGCGCGAAGGGATGTAGGAGCTTGCGGCGGTCCAGCGATCGACGACCTGGCCGTCCCGCACGACCGTGCGGACGAAGCGCGCGGTGAAGCCGTCGAACGCGGACTCGATCTGCAGGCGTTGGCCCGGCGGCATGCTCGGGTCGGGCTGCTCGACGATCTCCGTGTTCGCCTTGACGACGTTGGCGATCGTCGGGCCGTCGACCTTGACCTCCCACCCGGGCTTCGTGCCGTACAGACGGAAGGTGATCTTATTCCCGTCGGTCGAGGCCTGGACGAGCAGCCAGCTCGCGGTGTTGTTGCGGAACTGGAAGTCGACGCCGTACACGTCGTCCACCGTCGCGTCGAGGCCCTGGCGCCCGCGCGGAGGCTGGCCGTAACGCGGGATCCAGTACAGGTGCCAATTGCGCTCCTCGACCTCGTAGCCGCCCCAGAACACGGCCTGGAAGAGCGTCGTCGCCACCTGGCAGATGCCGCCGGCGTCGGACGGCACGGTCTCAGGCTGGCCGTCCTTGAGGATGATGCCGTAGCCGATCTTGAAGCCGTTGGACAGCGTCGCCGGACCGAGCGCGCGGTTGAAAGAGTAGACCTCGCCCGGCGGGACGAGCGTGCCGTTGAGCCGCCGCGCCGCCAGCTCGATGTTGTACATACGCGCCGGCAGTGTGCCGCCGTAGACCGTCGAGGCGTCCATGATGAGCTCGCGCCCGACGAACTTCGCGCCGTCGGCCTCGGTGACCTGCGGCTTAGCCACGGCCATACGTATCGGCACGGTCCGCTCGTCCCCATGGATGGCCGCGCTGACCGCGGCGACCATGCGGTCCAGGTCCATGCCCCAGCCCTCGCGCGCGGGCTCGATGGCGACGATCTGATTGCCGCGAATCTCGAAGCGCGCGTTCCGCGCCGGACGGTCGGTGCTGTAGGCGATGCGCTCGAGCGCCTTGCGCAGACCGTTGGCATCGAGGCCCACAGCGACATCCGGTTTCCCGTTGCGCTCGGCCTCGGCGAACGTGGCCATCCCCGCGAGCGCCGCCGCACCGATCGTCCAGCGTTTGCCCTCGAGCGTGAGGACGATGGGTCGCCCCAGGGCGCGCTCCGCGCGCTCCTTCGCCGGACCCATCTCCTGCGAGGTAAGCGCGGGCAGCACTTCGCGCGTGGCCACGGCAGCGACGCGATCGGTCGGCCGACCCAGCGCCTGCTCGACGCGGGACGCGGTGGCGTCGAGGTCGACCGCCTGGCCGACGGCGCCGCGCACAACGACGACCTTCCCGTTCTGGACTTCCAGCGTGGCGTTGCGGGGCGCCTGGTTGATCTCCCCGGCGACGCGCGCGACCAGCGACCGGAGGATACCTTGGTTGACCCGAATCTGCGGGTCGGCCGCGCCACCGCGGAGCTGGGCCACGGGTACGATGGCCGCGGCCAGCTCGGCCGGGCTCAGCTCCCAGCGCCGGCCCTCGTGAGCCAGGGTCACCGGCGCGCGCAGCATCGTCGCCACGACGCTCTGGGCGCTGCGCCAGTCGGCTTCGGTGATGCTCGGCAGCAGACGGGCGACCACCAGCTCGACCTCGCTCGGACGGCCGGTCGCCAGGGCGCTCTGGAGCTGTGCCAGCGTCGCCGGCGCGTTCACGCGCCGGCCCTCGGCGGCCGGCTCGACGCGGAAGCGCGCGTCGCGCTCGACTACGAGGCGCGCGTCGCGCGGCGGCTGATCGATCGCCGCGGCGATGGCGGCGAGCGCCTCGTCCCAGTGCGCGCGGTCGAAGACCAGCGCCGGCGCGATCGCCGCGCCCTCGCGCCAGCCGCGCCAGCGATCGCGGAGCTGCTGGAGCACGCTCCCTTGCCGTCCGTGGGCCAGCGCGGTCTCCAGCGTGCGGTGGGCGTCGAGCTGCATGCCGAGGTCGCCGAGGGTCGCGTGCCAGGTGCGCTCGCCATGGCGGATGGTCAGCCACTGAGCATTGTAGTCGGCCGCTAGCTGCGCCAGGGTCGCATGGGCAGCCTCACGGCTGGACGCGCCGATGCCAACGCCCAGCGTCTGCACGCCGGGCAGGACGTGATTGGCGTAATGCACTTCGACGGCAGCCCACGACGCGACGACGAAGGCGGCGAGAAGGGCCAGGATCGCCGCGACGAGCATGAGCGGACCGCGCAGCAGGGAGGCATCCGCACGGCTGCGTCGCGGTACGCCGACCGCCGGCCGTGTGCTCATCGTCTCACCCACCTAGGCGCCGAATGAAAGAAAACGCCGTGACAAGCGCGGCCGCACTACCCGTTTGCACTCGGGACGCTCCCGGCGGAGGCCTGCGCTGTCACAGCGTTGCTGGGCTGGAGCGGGCGACGGGATTCGAACCCGTGACATCAACTTTGGGAAAGTTGCATGGTACCACTCCATCACGCCCGCCCACGCGCCACTATTATAGGCCGCGCGCCGGAGAATCGTCAAGTGACAGTTCGGTGCCAGCGTCAGTGATCATACCAATCGCCTGGCCAGCAACCGTGTCTTGTTGTCAGATCAGTTCGCGCCGCGGCGGGCCGCGGCCATCGGGGATGAAAAGGGGAATCCAAAGGGGGCGAAGCCCCCTTTGGGAACCTCTCTTGGGGCGGGGTGGGGAGGCCCACCAGGGCCATTTTCATCAGAGGAGCGCAGCGGAAGCGAAGCATGACGCATCACTACCTGCCGGCCTTCGCTGCCCGCAGCCCCTCGTACACGCGGTCCATCTTAGCGGCCATGAAGAAGTCGCTTTCGGTCAGGCCGTCGATCTTGTGCGTCCAGAGATAGGCGCGCACCTCGCCCCAGCGCACGTAGAGGTCCGGATGGTGGCCCTCGTCCTCGGCGACCGTCGTGACGGCGTTCACGAACGCTACCGCCTCGACGAAGTTCTTGAAGCGGTACGACTTGATGAGCTTCTTGTCGTCCTCGACCTGCCAGCTCGTGAGCTGGGCCAGGAGCGGCGCGAGCTGCTCAGCGGCCAGCGGCGGGACGCCGCCACGGCACGGCACGCACTTCTGGTCTGCCAGGCTCGTCTCCATGGCCATCCTCCTTCGCCATGCAGTGCGACGCGTCGTCGGGGCGGCGCGGACGCTGCACAAGAATCTAATACCTCGGCGACGCGGATCTGTCACGATGCCGTCTTAGCCGAGCGTCTGCCGCACGCGCGCCGCGCGCGTCGAGGCCCACGCGAACGTGCACATGACCGCCGCCAGTCCCAGCGCGACGAGCCCGTAGATCGTCGCCAGGCCGAGGCTGCCGACGAGCGCGTAGCCAAACGCCGGGCCACACGCCGAGCCCAGGTCCCACCACGTCGCGTAGCGGCTCATCGCCGCGGCGCGGCGCGTTGGCGGCGCAAGGTCGCCGGCGGCCGCCTCCAGGACGACGACGAGCGCGCTGCTGCCGACGAATGCCAGGGCCGCGCCGGCCAGCACGGTCGTCAGGTCGACCCCGGCGCCGAGCAGCGCCATCCCGGCGACCGCGACGGCTGTGAACGCCAGCCCGGCCACCGGCCGGCCGAAGCGATCGGCGAGCGCGCCGGAGAGCGGGGCCACCGCGAGCTCGGCGACCCAGCGACTGGCCAGCACGACGCCCGTAAGCGTGGCCACGCCGAGCAGCAGCCCGAGCACTTCGATGCGCTCGCCGAAGCGCACGCGCAGCAGGTAGCCAATCATGCCAATGATCACCCCGGCCGCCAGCCCGAGCCACAGCGCGGCGAGGTGCACCGAGGCAACCTGGCTGCCGGCCGGCCCACCGTCCTCGCCGCGCAGGAAGCGCAGCCAGGCCCCGTCCGCCTGCGCAGTCGGCGCGGGCGCGGCGCGCGACGCGTGCACGTGGTCGAGGTGGACGGGCCAGGCCAGCAGCAGCCCGAGGGCGCTGATCGCGCCGAAAAGCACAAGCGTTGGCCGCGCGCCGAGCAGGTCGGCCAGGACGCCGCCGGCGAGCATCCCGACCAGGCTGCCCTGACGGCTGATGGCGTTATAGGCCCCCATCCCTCGCCCGAGCTGCCCCGCGCTGCTGTAGCGCAGGACGGTGAGATAGCTGCCCAGCCGCAGCAGCGACCAGGCCGTGCCCCAGAGGAGGCGCGCGACGACGAAGACGGCCAGGCCCGGTGCAAGACCGTAGGTCACCGTGGTGCCGGCGCCGAGGGCCACGGCGCCAAGGAACGGGACGCGGATGCCGACGCGGTCGCAGAGCCGGCCGGCCAGCGGGTTGGTGACGAGGCGCACGTAGCGGTTGGCGCTGAGCAGCAGGCCGACTGCGACCACCGGCAGCCCGAAGGCGTCGTACTGCGTCGGCAGGACGGCGTAGAGCATCGAGTCGCCGAGGAGCGAGAGCGCGACGACGAGTGATACCAGTGTAATGGGCCGCGGCGGCACCGCCGGGCCTCGCTCTAGCCCTCGCCGCGGAGCGAGGCGACGACGTGCTCGCCGATGATGCGGCCGAGGACGTAGGCCATCAGCAGCCCATTGCCCGACGTATAGCCATCCGGCGTATCGCCCGAGAGCCCGACGGCCGTGTTGCCACCGGCGTACAGGCCAGGCACCGGCGTGCCGTCGGGCCGCAGCACGCGCCCGTGGACGTCGATCTTCAGCCCGCCCTGCGTGTGCGCCAGCGCGCCGGTGATCCTGGCGGCGTAGTAGGGCGGCCGCAGCGGCTCGGTGAGCAGCGTGCGACCGAGCGCGTCGTGGCCCTCCGCCACGCCGCGGTTGTACGCCTCCAGCGTGCGCGCCAGCCGCGCGGCGTCGAGGCCGAAGCGCTGCGCCAGCTCGGCCGCCGTCGCGCAGCGGGCGATGGCCCCGACGTCCATGGACTCGGCCATGGTTCCGGTCGTCTCCAGCGGGCGCTGGACGCGCTCGTCCCAGATGGCCACGGCGACACCGCCCGGCTGGCGCAGGACGACGCCGGCCCACTCCGAGTAGCCCTGGTCTTCGCGCTCGAAGCGCTCGGCGTGCGCGTTTACCGTGAAGCCGCCGGCCGAGACGACACCGGGATTGATCCGTGTGCCGTGTCCAGCGGTGATGAAGCCGTGCCCCTGGTAGCCGGTCATGTGCTCGATGGCCGCGCCAACCTCCATGCCCCAGACGATCGCCTCGCCCGTGTGCGTCTGCGCTCCGATGTAGGTCGCGTCGACGACCGCGGGGATGTACTGCTGGAGCATGCCCCTGCTGGCCGCGAAGCCCCCGGCGGCCAGGACGACGCGCTGGCAGCCGATGCGCTGGACCTGACCCTCCTGCCCGGCCAGGACGCCGACCACCGCGCCGCGGTCGTCGGTCACCAGGCCACGGCCCGGCGTGGTGTCGGCATATAGCACCTGCGGCAGGCCGCTGGCGCGCTCGCGCAGCGTCTGAACGATGTACGCGCCGGAGCGCTTCGGGTGTGCGTGCATGCGCGGCCGGCTGTGGCCGATCCAGTCCGTCTCCAGCGCGAGCTCGAGCGGCATGCCGAGCTCGTCGGCGAACCAGTGGATCACGTCGGCCGACCTGCGGCAGACGGCGAGCGTTACCGCCGGATCGCTCTTGCCGTGGTTCTTGCGGAAGATGTCCTCGGCCATCAGCTCCAGCGAGTCGTCCACGCCGGCGGCCTTCTGGTAGCGCGTGCCGGCGGCCTGAAGATAGCCGCCGGCGATGGCCGAGTTGGGCGTGATACGCGAGTTCTTCTCCAGCAGCACGACGTCGACGCCGCCGCGAAACGTCGCCGCGGTGATGGCCGCCACCAGCCCGCAGCCGCCTCCGCCGACGACCACGACGTCGGTCTCGATGTCCCAGCTCACTCTGTCACCTCTCGCCGATCGGCGCGACGCCGCTGCCGAGGAACTCGCGCTCGTAGGCCGTGTAGCGGTCGTAGCCGATCAGCTCGTACAGCTCCTTGCGCGTCATCATGCGATCGAGCCAGCCGACCTGCGTGCCCTCGCGCCTCAGGTCCTGATAGAAGCTCTGCATGGCCTTGAGCGCCACGCGCAGCGCCGAGGCGGCGAAGATGACGATCTTGTAGCCCAGGTCCTGGTACTCGCGCGCCGTCATGTACGGCGTCTTGCCGAACTCGGTCATGTTGGCCAGCAGCGGGACCTTGACCGCGCGGGCGTACTCGGCGAACTCCTGGCGCGACTCGAGAGCCTCGATGAAGATCACGTCGGCCCCGGCCGCCGCCAGCGCGCGGCCGCGGCGCACGGCCTCGTCGAAGCCCAGCGGCTGGCGCGCGTCGATGCGCGCGATGACGACGAAGTCGGGGTCGCGGCGCGCGGCGAGCGCGGCCCGAATCTTGCCGACCATCTCGTCGAGCGGGATGCACTCCTTGCCGGCGACGTGGCCGCAGCGCTTCGGCGCGACCTGGTCCTCGATGTGCAGCCCGGCGAGCCCGGCCTGCTCGTACTCCTGCAC
>JACQUS010000584.1 GCA_016210125.1 Chloroflexota bacterium
CCTCAAAGCCGTCGTGATAGTCCACGCCCGCGGCGTAGAGCATAGTGCCCATCGCGCCGTCGGCCAAAAGCGGCCCGGCGCGCAGGCGCTCCAGAAACGGATGCACAGCCACGAGCTCCACTCGCTCAGCGACGACGGCGCAGCGCGCCCCGCAGCGCCGTCCCTACCAGCATCATATCAGTCGCAGTTGGCAGCAACAACGCGCGCAGCGGCAGCCCAGCCTGGCGGGCGAACAAGGCCAGCGTCGCCGCGGTGCCGGCGAGGTAGCCGGCGCTCATGGCGAGCGCCGCGCCGGCCGTGCCCCACGGCGGGATGGCCAGCAGTGCCAGCCCGGCCGTGACGGCGAAGCACAGCGTCGAGGCCCAGGCGTTCAGCCCGGGCCGCCCCCAGCCGGCCAGCGCGCTGGCCAGGACGTTCGTCAGCGCAAAGGCCACCGTGCCGGGCAGCAGCAGCAGCAGCGGCACGACGGCCCCGGCGAAGGCCGCGCCGAAGAGCAGCGGCACGGCCAGCGGCGCCACGACCGCCAGGCCGAGCGCCAGCAGCGCGGTCAGCGCGAAGCCGAGCCGCGCCGCCTGGGCCGCCAGCGCGACGGCTTCAGGCTCCTGGCCCCGCGCCGCGACGCGCGGGAAGAGGACGGTGGCCACGGCGTTGGTGGCGTACCAGAGCGCCTCGGCCAGGACGACGGCGATCGACAGCAGGCCGACCGCGGCCGAGCCAGCGAAGGCGTTCAGCAGGAAGAAGCCCATGCGGTAGTTGAGGTACTGGACGACGTTCGCCACCTGTCCGCGGAGCCCGTAGCCCAGCGCGGCCGGCAGGACCCGCGCCGTCCAGGCCGGCCGGCGCGCCGCGGCCTCGGCCCAGGCGACGTAGCCGGCCGTGCTGAGCAGCGCGAAGGCCGCCGAGGCGACCAGGGCCAGCGTCGCCGCGCGCACGCTCGGCTCCACGACCAGCGCGCCGACGAGCGCCGCGGCGCCGAAGAGCCCCTGCACGCCGGCCAGCGCGTTGTAGGCCAGGAGGCGTTGGCGGCCGAGCAGCAGGCTGCTGAGCATCTGCGTCGTCAGCGCCAGCGGCACGCTCAGGACGACGAGTGCCAGCAGCGCCAGCGGCACGCCGCGGAAGAGCTGCGGCGCAAGCGTGTATAGCACCCAGGTCAGCGGCGCCGTCGCCAGGCCGAGCAGTAGCCCGGCGCCCAGCGCGTTCCAGGCGAGGACGCCGACCGAGAAGCGCCGCTGCCCGGCGAGGTAGACCGTCGCCGGGCTCAGGCCGAGGTTGGCCACCAGGGCGAGCAGCAGGGCCGTCTGCGTCAGTAGCGCGTAGACGCCACGGCCCTCAGGCCCGAGCAGGCGCGCTGTGAGCACGGCCGTCAGCGTCGACGTGCCGAACAGCGCGACGCGGGTAGCGAACGTGACCAGCGAGTCGCGGAGCACGGGCTACGTACTCGCTGACCGACGAGCCGGCCATCGCGCCGCGGCCGACCGCCGAACGCTCCAGCCGGCCGCGGCGTACCAGTCGGCACCTCGTTGCGCCGCGGCCGGCCTGTGCCCTACGCTGGCTCCGCGCCTCACACGTGCCCGCCCAGGTGCGCCAGGCAGTGCCGGGCAGCCGCGTCGTTCGGGGGATACGCATGCGGGAAGCGGTCGGCGGCCCGACCCTGGTGCTGACCAGCGGGTCGCCCTACGCCGCGGTGGCGCTCGCTCCGCTGCTGCTGACCCGCCGCGAGCACGTCGCGCGCCTCGGCCTGTCGGTGCGCCGCGGCCCTGGCCGACCGCAAACACTGCGCCGTGTCGCCCGCCGCGCTGGATGGCGCTACGCCGCCGCGCGGAGCTGGAGCCAGGCGCTGCTCGCACTCCTCGCCGCGGCTGAGCGCACCGCCGGGAGACCGCCCGCCGAACGTCGCTTCTGGACGATCGACGAGCTGGCGCGCGTCGCGGGCGTGCCGGTCCAGCCCGTCGCCGATGTCAACAGCCCGGCCTTTCACGCGCTCCTCGCACAGACCGGCGCCGCGGCCCTGGTCGCGGTCTACTTCGATCAGATCCTCGCCCCAGCGACGCTCCAGCGCGTGCCGCTGGGCTGCTACAACGTGCACCCGTCGCTGCTCCCGCGCCATCGCGGCACGTCGCCGGTGTTCTGGGCCATGGCCTGCGGCGACACCGTGGCCGGCGTGACGCTGCATCGCATGGCTCCGGCTGTTGACGCCGGCCCGATCGTCGCCGCGAGCGCCACCGGGCTCCGGCCCGGCGATGCGCTGAGCGCGGTCTACCTGCGCTGTAGCCGACTCGCCGGGGTGCTCCTCGTGCGCCTGGCCGACCAGCTTGCCAACGGCACCGCGCCGCCGACACGGCCGCAGCCAAGCGAGGGCGCCTCGTTTCACCATGCGCCGACGCGCGAGGCCGTGCGCGCCTTCCTCGCCCGCGGCTACCGGCTGGTCTAGTATGCCACTATCTCGCCGTACAGCGCGCCCAGTCGCGCGCCGACGGCCGCCAGGCTGTAGTCGCGCTCGGCGGCCGCGCGCAGCGCCGCCGGATCGATGCGCGCCACGCCGGCGACGAACGGCGCCAGCGCGGCGGCCAGCGCCTGAGGCGCGCGCGGCGGGACGAGCACGCCCAGCCCGGGACGGACGATCTCCTCCGGCCCACCGCAGCGCGTCGCTACGACCGGCCGCCCGCAGGCCATCGCTTCGACAAGCACGCTGCCGAAGGTCTCGCCGTGGCTCGGCAGCACCAGGCAGGCGCAGGTGGCCATGCGCTCGGCCAGCTCCGCCTGTGGCAGCCAGCCCGTGCAGCTCACATCGGTCAGGCCCAGGACGGCGGCATGGGTCGCCAGTGGCGCGCGCTCCGGCCCGTCGCCGGCGAGCAGCAGCCGGGCGGGCAGGCCATGTCGCCGTAAGAGCGCCAGCGCATCGAGCAGGTCGTAGAGCCCCTTGGCCCGCAGCAGCGCGCCGGCGTAGAGCAGCGGCGCGTCATCAGGCACGCGGCCTGGGCGAAAGCGCGCCGTGTCCACCGGCACGGGCACGCGCTGCCAGCGTGGCGGCTGTAAAGCGATGCCAAGCTCGGCCTCCATCTGCTGCCGCAGCGCGCCGCTGACGGTGACGAGCCGCGCCGCCCGCGCCACCGTCCAGCGCGCCAGCAGTCTTCCGGCCCGCCGCGTGCGCAGCAGCGCCGCGTAGGGTCCAGCGTGCTCGGTCAGGACGAGCGGCAGGCCGCGCAGCGCGCCGTAGACGGCGGCGGCAAAGCCGGCCGGCAGCGTGACGTGGGCGTGCAGCAGGTCAGGCCGCCAGCGCGCCTCGACGCGGCGCAAGGCGCGCCATGCGGCCAGGCAATAGGCGGCGAAGTCGCCCCGCGGCGGCCGGCGATAGCTCACGCGATAGGTGAGCAGGCCATCGTCGACGCGCTCGGTCCACCGGTCCCCCGGCCCCGCCGCGACGTGGAGCACGGCCACGTCGGCGCAGCCTATGGCGGCCTGCGCCTGCGCGCGCACGAACACCCCGGCGACCGGCTCGTGCTCGGACGGATACCAGCTCGGGACGACGAGCACGCGCGGCCGCACATCCACCGCTGCTGGCGCTCCCGACGCCTAGCGGCCGCGGTTCTGCTTGAGCATGGCCGGCAGGTAGACCTTGGTCGGACCGGCTGGGCGCGGCGTGGCCGTCGGCAGCGGCGTCGCGGTGGGCGTGGCCGTCGGCGCGGCGATGAACGGCGTGGCCGTTGGCGTAGCCGTCTGAGCCACCGACGGCGTCGGCGTCGGCGGCGCGTCGTAGGAGATGACGAGCTGCGGGCCACGGCCAGGACCGCTCTCGCGCGCCCACACGCGCACGACGTAGTCCTGGCTGAGGTTGTCGAGCTGCGTGACCATCAGCCCATAGTTCTGCTGCACGCCCTTGTACCACTCGTCCACAAGTCCAGTGACCTCGACGCTATAGGTCTGGTCGGACCGCCCGGTCACCTGAATCTGGCCGGCGAGGTCGCCGGTGGCGCCGCCGAAGCGCTCCCAGGTCAGGTCATCCTCAGTCCAGGGTCCGGGCGCTATGTGGATCTTGAGCCCCTGGTTCTGCGGGCCGACCTCCGTCGCCGCCGTCAGCCGTAATGTCGCCATCACGATGCGGCCACCGCGCGGCAGGCTGCTCAGATCGAACCTGATCAGCCCGATAGCGTTGCCCCACCCGGCGCCGTACGCTACCGGCAGTCGCTCGCTGCCGCCGATACCGACGTCGGGCACTGCAGAGTAGATATAGCCATCGGCCACAGCGAGCAGCGTCTCGGTCGTCTCGACGAGCGGCCGTACGCCGGGATCATAACCGGGCCCGCCAACGGCCCAGCCCATGCCAGCCGCCGACGCCGCCACCAACGCCATGGCCACGCCAAGCGCGCGCATCCACCCCGGCATGTTCACCCTCCCACCTGACCTCAAGCCCACCACGAGCCAGCAGCCCGCGACCCCGCGGCGGCCGGCGCCCAGACGCAGGGCCGCCGCCCGAAAGCAAATCGCACCCAGTATAGCGCGTGCGGCGCACGCCGACGAGCCGCCGAAAGCCGGCGGCGCCCGGCTGCGTTTGCACACCGCTTCCTCGCCGTGCCAGCATGTATGCCGGACCAGGAGCCGGCCGGATGCAGATGCCACGCCTGCCTACCCATGCCCGCAGCGCAGCACCCCACGCCGCCGAGGCGCTGCTGCTCCTCGCGGTCTTGGCGCTGGCGTTGGCCCTGCGGCTGCGCTTCTTCTTCGGCCTCGTCCGCCCCGACAGCCTCGACTACGCGCACGACGCCGTTAACCTGCTGCGCGGCGCGGCGGTCTTCACCGAGCAGGCGAACCCGATCCACGTGACGCGGCTGACCGTCACGTTGCCGCTGGCGCTGGC
>JACQUS010000598.1 GCA_016210125.1 Chloroflexota bacterium
CGACCTCGCGCCCGTTGACGTCGAGGTAAGCAACGATTTGGCTCTGTGTGCAGGGCGGCACGCGCGCCCTCGGGGGGCTTGGATGGCGGGTCTTCAGCAGGGCTCGTCGTAGGTCGCCGCGCTGGGCCTGCAGCGAGTAGCCGCCATCGTTGAACATGCGCCGTAGCTCCTGAGCGCTGACCGAACGCACGGGAAGGTCGCCACCCAATGCCGCCACCTCTCGACGTCCAGATCAGAGCGTACGTCGCACGTTACCTCAGCGGCGATCTCACCTTGCGCGAGCTCCAGGAGTGGTTGGCTCCTGTCTCCTGGAACATCCACAGGGCAGGCAACCAGACCGCAATGGATCTGGCGTACGACATCGAGCTGTCTCTGGCTGAGTACACCAATGGCGACTGGACCGAAGACGAGCTGAAAGACCTGCTCCGGCCACTCGTCGAGTTCCGTCCTGTCAGCGCAGGCCAACCGGAGTAGACGGCGCGTCACCCCAGCGGCAGGTCGAGCGCCATGCGCACGGCGCGCACAATGCTCTCGACGTCGATGCCCGTCGCGCGGTAGAGGTCGCCGCGCGTGCCCGACTGCCCGAACTCGTCCACGCCGAGGCCGACCACCGGCTGCCCGAAGGCCGCGCCGAGGAACGCGAGCGCGTGCGAGGCCGCGTCGTGCACCGTCACGATGGGCGCGCGCCGCTCGGCCGGGCGGATCAGCTCGTCGAGGTGGCCGGCGTCGCGACCACCGGTCTCCGCGCGCACGTGCGCCCGCCGCGCGGCCTGGAGCTCGCGGTAGAGCAGACCGGGGCTGGTGATGTTGATGACATTGGCGGCGATGCCCTCGGCCTGGAGCGCCTCCGCCGCGGCAACTGCCTCGGGCACCATCGCCCCGGTCGTGGCGAGGTGCACCAGCGTGTCAGGGTCGAGCCCGCGCTCGCGCCAGTCGAGCAGGCGGTAGCCGCCGCCAAGCACCCGCCGCCGCAGCTCCTCCTCGCCGTAGCGCGCCAGGGCGTCGTCCAGCAGGCGCTGGTCCACTGGCTTGGTGGTCAGCCGTAGGTAGGTCGAGCGGCGGTCGTCGCGGTCGAACGAGCGGCGCAGCGCCGCCATAAGAATCCACTCGACTTCGCGGGCGAAGCACGGCTCGTAGGAGTCGAGGTTCGGCAGCTCGATGCCTAGCGAGGGCGTGACCGACGACTGGTGCGCGCCGCCCTCCGGGCTGAGCGAGACGCCCGACGGCGTGCCGACGACGATGAACTGCGCGCCGGAGTACAGGCCATAGATCAGCGCGTCGAGGCCGCGGCAGATGAACGGATCGTAGACCGTGCCGATGGGCACGAGGTGCTGCCCGCACTGCTCGTAGGCCAGGCCGAGCTGGCTGAGCAGCATGAACAGGTTCATCTCGGAGATGCCCAGCTCGATGTGCTGGCCCTCCGGCCCCGGCTTCCAGCGCACCAGCCGCTGGCGATCGGCCCAGTAGTCGGGCTGCGGCTCCGGCGCGTAGACACCGACGCGGTTGATCCACGCGCCCAGGCTGGTAGAGATCGAGACGTCCGGCGAGACGGTCACCACGCGCTCGCGCAGCTCGGGGCGGCGCGCGAGCGTGCCGAGCAGCCGGCCGAAGGCGTCCTGGGACGAGGTGACCGGCAGGTGGCGGGTCTCGATCTGCGGCGGCCAGTCGGCCGGCGTGGCGGACTGCGGCGCCGGCGGGGCCGGCCGGCGCCGCCGCTCGGCGGCGGCCTGACACAGTCGGCCCTCGGGCGAGTCCGGCGGGAAGGCGGCCCACTCGTCGTCCTCCGGCGCGCCGAGCGCCACGCGCAGCGCGCGCATCTGCGTCTCGGTCAGCAGCGCCGAGTGGTTGAGCGGATCGCCGGCGATGGGCAGCCCCCAGCCCTTGATCGTGTAAGCGAAGACGATGCTCGGCTGGCCGCGCGCCGCGTCGGCCTCGCTCAGCGCGCGCAGCAGCTCGACCAGGTCGTGCCCGCCGAGATCGCCGAGCACGCCGGGCAGGTCATCGTTGGCCACGTCGGCGATGGCGTCGCGCAGGTCGCGGCCGTAGCCGTTGGCCCCGGCGACGAGCCGCTCACGGACCACCTCGCCGCGCTGGCGCAGCAGGCTCTGGTACTCCTCGTTGCTCATGTCGTCGATGCGCTTGCGCAGCGTCTCGCCGCCCGGCCGATTGAACAAGGCTTGCAGCCGCCGGCCGTACTTGGCCTCGGTCACGTGCCACTGGCTGTCGCGGAAGAGGCGCTTGAGCTGCGCGGCGCGGATGCCCGGGACGATGCGGTCGAGGCTCTGGCGGTTGAGGTCGACGATCCACAGCACGTTGCCCAGACCGCGAAAGGCATCCTCGGTCACCGCCTCCCAGACGTTGCCCTCGTCCAGCTCGGCATCGCCGACGACGGCGATGAAGCGGTCGGAGGTGACGGTGCCGAAGTGCTGGCGGGCGTACTGGTGCACCAGGGCGGCGCAGACGGGCGCGACGGCGCCGAGGCCGACGGAGCCGGTCGAGAAGTCCACCGGGTCGGGGTCCTTGGTGCGGCTGGGGTAGGCCTGGAGGCCGTGGAAGGCGCGCAGCGTGGTGAGGTAGCTGCGCGGCAGGTTGCCGAGGAGGTACTGCGCGGCGTGGTAGGCTGGCGAGGCGTGGGGCTTGATGCTGACGCGGTCGCCGGCGCGCAGGAAGTGGAAGTAGAGGGCCGTGAGGATCGTGACGATCGAGGCCGAGGAGGCTTGGTGGCCGCCGACTTTGGATTTGTCGAGGTGCGGACGCACGTGGTTCGCGTAGTGGATCATGTACGTGGCGAGCCAGAGCACCCGTCGCTGTATCGCCTCTAGGGTGCTAATGTCAGGGTCCACCCCCTGGCAGGTCGCCGTTGCTTCCATGGCGCTGCCCCCGACCGGCGTCGCGGCTCCGGCCGCGATCGCGCCCCCATGCTAGCACGGCGCCAAGCGCCACGCACGACGGGTTAAGCTGCTCCGCGATGCCG
>JACQUS010000586.1 GCA_016210125.1 Chloroflexota bacterium
GCCCGGGACGGCCCCGCCGACGTTGGTCAGCACCAGGCGCACGGCGCGGCCGATGGTCGCGTTGGCGCGGTTGCCCTGGCCGAAGCAGTTGTTGCCCGCATTCATGGCGAGCCGCTTGGCCACCGGGCCGCTGACAATTAAAAGAGGCGTGGCGACGTGGGTCGTGCACTGGATGGCGCGCAAATTGAAGGCCGGCTGGAGCAGGGCCTCGACGGCGGCGATGACGACCGGCAGGTACTCGGGCTTACAGCCGGCCATGACCGCGTTGGCGGCAATCTTCTCGACCGTCGCGCGCCCGCCGAGCGGCGGAATGTCCCCAACGAGCTCGGCAGCCGGGCGCTCGACGTAGTCGAGGAAGCGCTGCACGCGCTCACGCGTCGGGAGCACGACCGGAAGGCCGTCGGTCCAGCCGGCCTCGTGGACCAGTTCGAGCGCCTCGTCAAGCTGCTCCGGCGAGAGCATCGCGTCCTCCTGCACCGCCGTGCCCGCTCTAGCGGATCGCCCCCGGGGCGGCGGGCCCGTTGTGGAAACGCCGGCGTCGAAACGCCCGCAGCGTATGTCAGACTCCTGGCCTTGTCAAGCAGCCTACGAGCGCGCTGCTACCTCATCGTTCGCATCCGTTTAGTGTTTCGCCGTGAAGAGTTTCGCGTCGGGGTGAGGCAAGGGGGAGCGCACAGGTCTACGTAGGCGACCCCTGCGTCAGCCCGTTTTGAGGGGCTTGGGCGGGACTGCCGCGCCGTGGATAGAGTCCAGGAACGCATGCTGTGCGGTGGTCGACCCACGCGCCGACCACGCCCGCGGAGTGGACATGCGCTGCGCCGCTGCGACGTCGGCTGGGCTTAGCCCTCGAGCTTGGCGTCCATAGTGATCGTAGTGTTCAGGAGGCGGGAGACCGGGCAGCCGCTCTTGGCGCTGTTCGCCGCGGTCTCGAACGCCGCGCGGTCCCCACCGGGTACCTTGGCCGTCACGTCGAGGTGGACCGCCGTCACCGTCCAGCCGGCGTCCGTGCGCTCCATCGTCAGCGTCGCCGTCGTGCTGATGCGCTCGGGTTTGAGCCCGGCGCCGCCGAGCTGCGCGGACAGGGCCATCGAGAAGCACCCGGCGTGCGCGGCGGCGATCAGCTCCTCGGGGTTCGTGCCGGGCGCATCTTCGAAGCGCGTGCTGAACGTATAGGCGATGTTGGAAAGCACGCCGCTTCCCGTGGACACCGTGCCCTTCCCCGACCGCAGGTCACCTTGCCAGACAGCAGAACCCTTGCGCTCCACGGCACCCTCCTCTCGGTCGCCGCGCGCGCCGAGCGGCGCGGCATGCTAGATGTTTTAGCCCCCCGTCGCGCAGCGTGCAAATGACCGGCCGCTGGTCCCGGGGCGAGGCCGACCCGTCCATCGGGGAAAAACATACCGTCGCCGCCCGCTAGTGGGCGGGCGCGCCATGTGCTATCGTGGGGCGGATGCAAGGCGCGGGCCGTACGACCCGGCGCGCGGAGGGGCGCATGCAGGACCGCGCGAGCGCCGTGTCCTTCCTCGAGCGCCTCAGCGAGCTCGAGGACTACATCCGCAGCCGCTCGCGGATGCCCATGTCGCGCAATGTCGTCGTCGAGCAAGAGGAGCTCCTCGATCTCGTCGACCAGCTCCGGATGGCGCTCCTCGAAGATGTCCGTCGTGCCCAACAGCTCCTCAAGCGGCGCGAAGAGATTCTGACCGAGGCGCAGCGCGAGGCCGAGACGCTGCGCGGCGACGCCATGGCGCGGGCCGAGCAGCTTCTCACGCCGGGCAGTCTCGACCGGCGAACGATGGAGCGCGTGCAGGCGCTCGACCTAGCGGCACAGCGGCAGGCGGAGATGCTCTTCCGCGAGGCCGACGATCACGCGGCGGAGGTTCTTGCCCGTCTGGAGCGCGAGCTCCAGCGGCTCTCTGGCGTCGCGGCGCAGGCGCGCGAGCAGCTCCAGACATTCCTGCGCGGCGACGGACGCGCGCCGCTGGAGGTGCCGGCCTCCGAGCGTGAGCGCGCCTGACGATCCCACTCCCCGTGGAGGCGGGCGATGCCGCACGAGCTTATCCGGCTAGAGCTGACGCGCGAGGAGCTGGAGGACCTGGCGGCGCAGGTGGACGATGGCAACTGGCTAACGCCCGGCCACCAGCGGCAGCTCACGCTGCTGGCCAAGCTCAACGCCGCGCTCGGTCGCGCCGCTGAAGCCCAGGCCGCCGATCTGGCCGAGCAGGTTAAGCAAGGCTACTGACCGTCACCGTTTGCCTACCTTTTCAGGACCTTTGAGCCATTGCGCTTTCCCACCTGACGAGTATGATTTATGGAAAAGTGCTTGGCAGTGGAGCGAAGCGGCGGGCGCCCAGCCGTCAGCGCACGTGCTGGTCCGGACGGTCGTTTCGAAGCGCTGTGCGAAGCCGTGGCAGCGGCTGAGGACGGCGCGCGAGAGCCGGACACGGTCCGCGGAGCGTAGGCGACGCTAAGGAGGGAACGATGTCCATGCGCAGGATGAGGTCAATTCTCGCAGCGACACTAGCCATCGCCGTGGTGCTCGGCGCGACGCCGCTGACGGCTCAGCGCGCCGAGGCGCAGCGCGGCGGTCCACCCGAGCCGGCCATTGTCGTCCTGAGCGACGCCGTTGCCGACCCGGGCGCCGTGGCCGACGAGCATGCGCGGGCACACGGCTTTCGGGTGACGTACGTCTACGAGGCTGCGCTGAAGGGCTATGCCGCGGCCCTGCCGCGCCCGGCGCGTGACGCCATCGCGCGTGACCCACGTGTGGAGTTCGTGTCCGAAGACCGCGAGGTGCGGGCATTCGATACCCTGCCGACGGGCGTCGATCGGGTCGACGCCGAGGCGGCCACGGGCGGCAGCTTCGCGCCAACGCCGGGATTCGGCGTTGCCGTACTGGACACGGGCATCGATCTGAGCCATCCCGACCTCAACGCCAAGGCGGGAAAGGCGTGCGTTGCCGCGGGGCCGCGAGGCACGCCCCAAGACTACAATGGGCACGGGACGCACGTGGCCGGCACCATCGGCGCGCGGAACAATGGGAGCGGCGTCGTCGGCGTGGCGCCGGGCATCGCGGTCTGGGCCGTGAAGGTGCTGAATGATCGCGGATCGGGGTCTTGGTCGACGATCATCTGCGGCATCGACTGGGTGACGAAAAACGCCGCCTCCAAGAACATCAAGGTCGCCAACATGAGCCTCGGCGGCGGCGGCGCGGACGACGGCAACTGTGGCTTTTCCAACAAAGATGCGCTGCACAAAGCGATCTGCAAGTCGGTGAGCAGCGCGGGGGTGACCTACGCAGTCGCCGCGGGGAACGATGGCGCGAACCTGGCCGGAGCGGTCCCGGCGGCGTACAACGAGGTGATCGCCGTGACGGCGCTGGCCGACTACAACGGCCAGCCCGGCGGCGGCGCGGCCCCCACGTGCGCGAACTACGGCGCCGACGACACCTTCGCCAGCTTTAGCAACTACGCCGGGGCGGCCGATCAGGCCCACACCGTAGGCGCGCCCGGCGCCTGCATCCTCTCGACGTACGTGGGCGGCGGTTACGCCACCGGGTCCGGCACGTCGATGGCCAGCCCGCACGCGGCCGGCGCGGCCGCGCTGTATCTCGCGAGCCACCCGGGGGCCACGCCGGCGCAGGTGCTGGAGGCGCTCAGGGCTAGCGGGGAGGCCAACGGCGCCGGGCACAGCGATCCGAGCGGCCTGCATCCGGAGCCGGTGGTCCAGGCGGACGCCGCCTACCAGGCGCCGTAGAGTCGCCATCGTCTCGTCTTATTCCTCGGCCTGCACGCGGGGAGTGCCTAGCGCGTTGCGCGGAAGACTTGCGCATGTGTCGAGGTGACGTAGGGGTGGCGCCCGTCGCCGCCGGTCTCCAGCGCGGAGCAGGACGAGCAGTTCGCGCTCTGAGCGAGCGCCGGGCGACTCGCCGGCGCACGCACGACCGTTATCATTATTAGATGAACAGTCTCTAACCCCACCGGACGACCCGCGCGGTAAGAGAAGGAGAATCCAGAGGGGACAAAGCCCCTTGGAGTCTTCCCTTAGGCGGGGCGGGGTCGCCCGCCCAGGCGATTTCTGACCTCGGGCGTGTGGCTTGCGGCGGAAGCGAGGGGGAGCGAGGGTTCGGCCATGCCGTCCGAGCGAGACCTCGTCGCGCACCTCCTGCGCCGGGCGGGCTTCGGCGCCTTCCCCGACGCCTACGAGTACTTCGCGGGCCAGGGCTTCGCCGCCACGCTCGACTGGCTGCTCGACGAGCAGCGCCCTGACGACCCGGCGATCGCC
>JACQUS010000052.1 GCA_016210125.1 Chloroflexota bacterium
CCGCTGCAGCCACGCCTATAGTGGCTCACAGGTAGTGGCTCACAGGTAGTGGCTCACAGGTAGTGGCTCACAGATAGTGGCTCACAGACGGAGGATGCTGCGCCATGGGCGACGGAGTGCGGCTGGAGCGCCGCTACGACCTCGCTTACCTCGCCATCGAGCGCCCGTCCGCGCGCAACGCGCTCACGCCGGCCGTGGCCGAGGCGCTCGTGGACGCCTGCCGTGCGCTGGCCGAGGACCACGACGTGCGCGCCGTCTTGGTGCGCGGCGGCGACGACTTCTGCGTCGGGCTCGATCCGGACGAGTCTCTCGACCCGCTCAGTGATCTCGATCCCGCTGCGGCGCTGGCCGCGCTACCGATGCCGACCATCGCTGCCATCCGCGGCGCCTGCCACGGCGCGGGCCTGGCCCTGGCGCTGGCCTGCGACCTGCGCTTCGCCGCCCGAGACGCCACGGTCGCGCTCCCCGACCTCGTGCAGGGCGGCTTCCCGACGCTCGGCAGCAGCCAGCGCCTGCCCCGCGTCGTCGGCCGCGCCAAGGCGCTGGAGCTCATGCTGACCGGCGAGCTCATCGACGCCGCCGAGGCCTACCGTATCGGCCTCGTCGGCCAGGTCGTCGAGCCGGATGTGCTTGACGCCACGGCGCTCACGGCGACGCGCAACTTCCTCGGCCGCGCGCCCATCGCCGTGCGCTACGCCAAGGAGGCCATCGCCGAGGGGCTGGAGCGGACGCTGGCCCAAGGACTGCGCTTGGAGGCCGACCTCTACCTCCTCCTGCACACGACGCACGACCGGCGCGAGGGCGTGCAGTCGTTCCTCGATCGGCGCGTGCCGCACTACGGCAACGAGTAGCGCAGCGCTGGAGTCGAGGAGAGCGTGTCGCCCCTGCGCGATGTCCGCGTGCTCGATGTCGGCGGCGGCGTCGCCGGCGCCTGGTGCGCGCGCCTGCTTGGCGGACTGGGCGCCGAAGTGCTCAAGGTCGAGCCGCCCGGCGGCGACCCGACGCGCCTCCTCGGCCCGCCGCTGCCCGACGGGCCGCCGCACGCCCTCTTCCGCTTCCTGAACGCCGCCAAGCGCAGCGTCGCCCTCGACCACGCCGCGCCGGCCGACCGCGCGCGGCTCGCCGACCTCATCCGGCACTGCGACGTGCTGGTCGAGACGCTTTGCCCTGGCACCTTGGCTGCCTGGGGCCTCGATCCGGCCGAGGTGCGGCACGCGCAGCCGGCGCTGATCGTCGCCTCGCTGACGCCCTTCGGCCAGGAGTTCCCGCGCCACACCTGGCGGGCCGACGAGCTGGTGCTTCAGGCCGAGGGCGGCCTGCTCAACCTCACCGGGCCGCCGGACGAGCCGCCGCGGCGGGTGGCCGGGCTGCCGGCGCAGATGGCCGCCGGCGTGCACGGAGCCGTCGCTGTGCTCGCCGCGCTGGCCGGGCGCGCCGGCGGCTGGATTGACCTCTCCGTCGCCGCGGTCGTCGCCAGCCTGCTCGAAGGTGCGCTCACGCAGTACGCGTATTCCGGCTTCGCGCGCCGGCGTACCGGCAACCGCCGCGTGCATAGCCATCCCATGACCGTCCTACCGTGCCGCGATGGCTACGCCGGGATCTTCGTCGCCAGCCCGGCCGATTGGGAGACCTTCGCGCGCTTCGCTGGCCACCCCGAGTGGGTCGACGACCCGCGCTTTGCCACGCCGGCGGCCCGCGTTGCCCACGCCGACGAGCTCGACGCGCTGCTGGTCGGCTGGCTGGCGGCGTGGGACCGCGCGGCGCTGTTCGGCGAGGCGCAGGCCTGGCGCTTGCCCTTCGCCACGGCGCTGCGGCCCGCGGAGGTGCGCGCCGACCCCCACCTCCAAGCACGGCACTTCTGGGGCCCCGACCCTTCCTTGCCACCCCGACACGGTGACTGGGCGATGCGGAGACGCGGAGATGTGGGGCCGTCGCCGGGTCTCCCTGTCTTCCTGTCTGCGCGTCCCCGTGGGCTCCCCGGGCCGCCTTTCCGCCTCGGCGAGCTGCGGGATGACCCGGCCGCCGGCCCCGAGGCTCTGCCCTGGCGCCGCGGACCGGCGCCGGCCGTCGAGGGCGCCGCCGACCTCGCGGCGCATTGGCTCGCCGAGCCGCCACACCAGGCCACGCCGGCTGCGGCCGGCGGGCGGCCGCTCGCCGGGCTGCGCGTCCTCGACCTGACTGCACTCTGGGCGGGACCCTACGCCACGCGCCTGCTGGCCGACCTCGGCGCTGAGGTGGTCAAGGTCGAAGGGCCATGGCGACCCGACGGCACGCGCGGCCCGGCGCACGCCGCTCCGGCGCCGATCTACCCGGCGCGGCAGCCGGGTGCGCGGCCCTACAATCGCGCCGCGCTGTTCAGCGAGCTGAACCGCAACAAGCGCGGCCTGGCGCTCGACCTCCGCCAGCCCGCCGCCGTGGCGCTGCTGCGCGACCTCGCGGCCCGCGCCGACGTGCTCGTCGAGAGCTTCAGCCCGCGCGTCCTGCCGAGCTGGGGGCTGGACGACGACGCCCTTACGCGCTTGAATCCGCGCCTGATCATCGTGCACATGCCGGCTTTCGGCTCGTCGGGACCCTACCGCGACGCCGTGGCGCTCGGCGGTGGCCTCGACCTGATGAGCGGACTGGCCCACGCGACCGGACTGCCCGGGCCGCCTCTCCTGGCCGGCGCCGCACTGCCCGATCCGGTCGCCGGGGCCACCGCGGCCCTGGCGACACTGGCCGCGCTGCGCTGGCGCGAGCGCAGCGGCCACGGCCTGCGCGTCGAGGTCGCGCAGTGGGAGGC
>JACQUS010000581.1 GCA_016210125.1 Chloroflexota bacterium
CGGTGGGCTCGGCGCGCTGGCCTGGGCCGCCTGGCGACGCGGGCGCGGGGACATAGCCTAATCCTCCGGCCCCCTCTCTGACGCGGAGAGGGAGCGACGCGGAGACGCGGCGGAGGAGACGAAGGGCGAGTCCAGAGGTCGCCTCAGGTGACCTCTGGGAACTCTCGTTGGGGGAGGCCACGCCGCTCGCGGCCAGTTTCAGGGGGGCCGCTCATCGCCCCTGGCGGGGCGACCGCTGGGGACGAAACGGGGAATCCAAAGGGAGCGAAGCCCCCATTGGAAATTCCTCTTGGGGCGGGGAGGGGCAGCCCGCCGCGGCCGGGCCCGCGGGTGGGCAGGCTCAAGAATCGGGGATGAGCGCGGGGCGCATGCGGGAGATGCCGATGGTCGGCCCGCAGTGCGGGGTCCTACGCTCAGATCGAAGGGCGTAGCGGCATACCGTAGGTTCGCTGCCACCGCGCCCCCGCACCGCACGGTGTGAGCTGTCGTAGAGCGAGATGGGGCGACGGAAAGCCGGCGCCCGCTGCAGGAGAGAGGCCGTGATCCGAGGCATGTACGCGGCCGCCGCGGCGATGCTGGCGCAGATGGTTCGCCAGCAGGTGCTCGCGCACAACCTGGCGAACGTCAACACGCCGGGCTTCCGGCAAGATCGCGTTGCCATGCGCCAGTTCCCGCTCCGGCCGCTCAGCGCGGCTGATGTCGACATCGACCGGCCGGTGGCCGTGAGCACCGCCGCCCCCTCCCTCGGGCAGATGGCGACAGGCGTGCTGGCCGACCTGCCGGGCATGAACCTCCAGCAAGGCCCGCTGCGCGAGACCGGCGAGCAGCTCGACCTGGCCATCGTCGGGCCGGGCTTCTTCGCCATCCAGCGGCCTGATGGCGTATTCTACACGCGCGACGGGCGCTTCACGCGTAACGCCGAAGGCTTTCTCGCCGACCAGGGCGGCGGTCTCGTGCTCGGCCAGGATCTCCTGCCCATCGCCGTGCCGGCTGGCGCGCTGCACGGCGACGCGGCCGGGGTGTTCCGCGCCGAGGGCGTGCCAGTGGGCCAGCTCGGCGTGTTCACCTTCGCGGCGGACGCGACGATCGAGAAGTTCGGCGTCAGCCTCCTGCGCGTCACCGACGCCCCCCAGGCCGCGGATCCCGGGCTGTCGACGGTGCACCAGGGCTTCGTCGAGTACTCCAACGTGGACGTGACCCAGTCCACCGCAGAGGTGATCTCCGCGCTGCGGTCCTACGAGGCCAGCCAGCGGCTGCTCCAGATGCAGGACCAGCTCCTCGAGCGCGTTGTCACCGAGGTCGGGCGCGTCGGCTAGCTCCCCCGTAGTACGTTTTCGTCATTGTCCGCCCCCGTGGCTGGGTCTACGCTGAAGCCAGCGGGAGGCAAGCGGCATGCTCAGCTACATGCGCGCCCCGTTGGCAGCGCTGCGGTCGCAGCAGATGCTGTTTGATACCGTCGCGCACAACCTCAGCAACATCAACACCAACGGCTTCCGTCGGCTGCGCACCGAGTTCGCCGACGTGATCTATCGCCAGGTCCAGCCGGTGCAGGACCAGCCGCTCACGGCGCGCAACCTGAGCGGCGGCGTGGTGCCCGAGGCCATCTCGCGGTCCTTCTCCTTTGGGCAGTTCGACGTGACGGGCAATCCGCTCGACCTGGCGGTCAACGGCGACGGCTTCTTCCAGGCGCAGCTCGCCGACGGACGCATCGCCTACACGCGCGACGGTAGCTTCGCCGTCGACGCCACCGGGCGCATGGTCACCGCCGGCGGGAACCCGCTGCTGCCCGAGGTGCAGGTGCCGGAGGACGCCACGCGGCTGTACGTTTATCCGAACGGCGGCGTGTTCGTGCAGCGTGGCGAGTTCGACCGCGCCGATGCCTGGCAGCAGATCGGCCAGCTCCAGGTGGCTGTCTTCCAGAACCCCCAGGGGCTGATCTCGGCCGGCGCGAATATGTTCGTGGCCACGCCGGCGGCGGGCGCGCCGCAGGTTGGCGCGCCGGGCGATCCCGTGCCGGGCGAGGCCAACACGCGCTTCGGCGAGCTGCTCTTCGCCACCCTGGAGTCGTCGAACGTCAACCCGATGGTCGAGACGACGAC
>JACQUS010000591.1 GCA_016210125.1 Chloroflexota bacterium
CCGGGCATGCCGGTGACGACGGCGACGCGGTGGCCGCGGGCCACCAGCGCCGCGCCTAGCTCGTAGAATAGGTGGGCCGCCGAGCCGGTGTCGGGCGGGAAGTAGGCACTGATGAGCAGCACGCTGAGCGGCGGGCGCGCCGCCATGCCCACACCTTCCTATCACTCGTTCTGCCAGGGCCGGAGGCGGTAAGCCACCGCCGCGGCTCCTGCGCGTTGGTGTGCGGAGGGCCACCAGCGGTGCTGGCTCCGCCCCACCCCTCCAGGTTGGTTACGCGAAGGGGCTACCGTCTCCTCTACACTCCCCCGCCTCGAGGCCATCGAGGGGATAACGGTCAGCCCTGCGCGGACCGGTCGAGCACTGCCGGGTCCACGGCCACTGGCCGCGCGGTCCGCAGCGCGTCCTCGATGGCGAACGTCGCCAGCGTCGTGGCGACGTGCTCGTCGAGTGCCACGGGCGGCGGGCCGCCGCTGCGCACGGCCTCCAGCAGGGCCGCCAGCGCCGCACGGTGGCCACGGTCGACTCGCAGCCAGCTCCGCGTCTGCTGCCGGCGGCCGGCGCGCGTGAAGGTCGCCGCGCGAAAGTTCTCGATCACGCCGACGGCCCCACCGCCGAACACCTCCACGCGCTCCCGCGGGTGCGCCCTGTCGCCGCCGGCGACGTACGTGATCGATCCGACGGCCCCGTTGGCCATCTTCAGGCTCACGACCACGTTGTCGCTCGGCGCGTAGCCGGGCGCGGCCAGCATCTCGGCATAGACGCGCACCGGCAGCGCGCCGGTCAGGTATTGCATCAGGTCGATGAAGTGGCAGACCTCGCCGACGATGCGCCCGCCGCCATCGTCGGGGTCGAGCGTCCAGTGATCCGGCGGGACCGGCCCGGCGTTCACCGTGCAGTGCACCGCCAGCGGCTCCGCGCAGCCGGCGAAGCGCTCCTTCAGCCAGCGCGCGAACGGCGAGAAGCGGCGGTTGAAGTCGACCATCAGGTAGGCCGCCGGCTGCGCGCGCGCCGCGTCGACCACCGCATGGAGCTGCGCCAGGTCGAGGGCCAGCGGCTTCTCGACGAAGACGTGCTTGCCGGCCGCCAGCGCCTCGGCCGCCAGGCGCGCGTGCGTGCCGTGGCGCGTGGCGACGACGACCAGGTCGATTTGCGGGTCGTCGAGGACCTCCCGGTAGTCGCTCGCGCAGTAGGCGAAGCCGAACTTGGTCGCGGCATGGCGGGCCGTCAGGCCACTGGCGGTGGCCACGCCGCGCAGCGCTATGCCCGGAAGGCCACGCAGGGCCGGCAGCAGCGTACCCTTGGCGTGCTGCCCGGCGCCGATCAGGCCGATGCCGACCGCGCGCTGGGCGATCGCTGCGCGGCGACCGTCGACCGAGGGCGCGCGGTCGTCCCCGCCGGTTGCGAGCCAGACGACCCCCGATGCCGTGGCGCGCGGTGCGTCGTCGGGGTACGTCAGCAGCACGCCGATGTACGGCTCGCCGCCCTCCAGGATCATCTCGTACGCCTCGACGGCGCGGTCGAAGGGCCAGCGATGCGTGACCAGGTGGCCGACGCGCACGGCGCCCTTGGCCACCTGGGACAGGAACTCCTCCGTGTTGCGCTGCGCCGTCCAGCGTGCATAGGCCAGAGGGTAGTCGTGCCCTTGCTCGGCATAGCGCGGGTCATACAGGCCCGGCCCCCAGGCGCGCGAGACGACCAGCTCCAGCTCCTTGTCGTAGAACGGCTTGCGCGGCACCTCCAGCCCAACGAGCCCGGCGGCGACGATGCGCCCGCGCTCGCGGCAGAGCTCGGCGGCGCGCGCCAGCGGCTCGTCGCTGGGTGTCGCGGCGAGGATGACCACCGCGTCGGCGCCGTGGCCGGCCGTGCGCTGCCGGCAGAGCGCGGCGAGCTGCGCGTAGTCGGTGGCCCCCGCCTCGGCGCCGTGGTCGAGCGCCAGGGCGACCTTCTGCGGCTCGGGGTCCATGCCGAGCACATGGCAGCCGGCAGCGGCGAGGAGCTGCACGGCTATCTGCCCGAGCAGCCCGAGACCGATGACGACGACGCGCTCGCCCAGCCCGACCTGCGCCATACGCACGGCCTCGAGCGCGATGCCACCCAGGGCGACGAACGCGGCGGCCTCAGCATCGACCCCGTCGGGGACCTTCACGCAGAGGTTCGCCGGCACGCTCGCCAGCTCGGCGTGCGCCGCCCAGCCCGAGCCAGCGCACGCCACGCGGTCGCCCACCGCCAGGCCGGCCACGCCCGGGCCGACATCGGCGACGAGCCCGGCCGAGGAGTAGCCGAGCGGCACCGGCGTATCGAGCCGGCCCACGGCCTGCTGCCAGGCCTCGGCCAGCCCCTCGGTCTGCGCCTTGGCGATGAGCTGCCGGACGAGGTCCGGCCGCGCCAGCGCCTTGCCGAGCAGGCTCTTGCGCGCCATCTCCAGCATGTAGCGCTCGGTGCCAATGCTGACCAGAGAGGCCTGCGTGCGCACGTGCACGCGGCCAGGGCCAGCCGTCGGCGCCGGGGCCTCGACCAGCTCCACCTTACCCGTGCGGTAGCTCTGCACGACCCAGCGCATCGCTTCTCACAGCCCGAGCAGGTTCACGAGCCACCGGTAGTAGCGGTCCCACTGCTGCTCCGACCAGCGCTCCTCGTAGGCGCGGCGGGCGTTGGCCGACAGCTCGGGAAAGTGGCGCTGCACGTAGCGCATGCCCTCGACGATGTCCGCCGGGGTGCAGCGCTCCGGTACGACGTAGCCGTTGTAGCCGTGCTGCACGTCCTGGATGAAGCCCGGCAGGTCGCGCACGATGGCCGGCGTACCGTACATCGCGCTGACCGGCACGACGGCGCTCTGCGTGATCTCGCGGTCGAGGCGGAACACGGCAAGACTCGTGGCCATCGCTAGGTCTAAGACTCCGTCGCTGAACGTCGCCTTATTGACCAGCGTCAGGCGCGCCCGCGCGCGCTCCGAGAGCCGCTCCAGGTACCCATCGACTGGGCTGGGCGTAATCGCCATGAAGCGCGCATCGACGTCGCGGACGGCGCAGTGGTCGACGAGGTCGACGAACACGTCGAAGCCGGTCGCGCTGTGGACCAGGCCGATGTAGGTGAAGAACGCGCGCGCTGCGGCCCGGCCGTTGCCCCGGTCGGGTAGCGTGAACGGGCCGTAGTGCTGCTCGCCGGCGAAGTGCGGATGGCGCAGGGCGAAGCGCTGCTCGGCGACCGCGGACGGCAGGATCACGCGGTCGACGTAGCGGAGCGTCGCGCCCTGCATCAGCTCCAGCAGGCCGATGTAGAGGCCCTGTTTACGGCCGTACGGGCGCTTTTGCGGCAGGTAGGGCTCGTGCACGTACAGCGCGGTCACGCAGCGCGGGAAGGCCGCTTTGAGATGACGCAGGACGAAAAGGTTGAGGGGATGGAAGTTGTAGAAGCACGCGAAGTCGGGTGGCGCCGCCGCAAACGCGCGTGCCCAGTCTGCCCGGCGCACGACGTGCTGGAGCGTCTCCGCCAAGAGCACCGGCACGCTCGTGCCCGTCGTGAGGTACGCCGCCCCATCGGTCTCGACTTCCGTGATCCCGGCGTACGGCTGCGCGAGCAGGTACCTGGTGTCCGCCCCCCGGCAGCGCAGGCTCTCCCCGAGGGCCGCGAACAGGCGCTTGAGACCAGGTGCGTACTTCAGACTGATGATCCACACGCGCGGCCGCGTCGTCATCACCTGTCCTCCGCAGGCTGCATCGGCGGAGCTGGGGGCACGGGGTCGGCCCTGGCGATGCACACGTAGGCTTCGCCGTGGCGCCACGGGAAGAAGCCGAACACGTAGAGCGGCCCCCAGTTCAGCAGGGCCAGCGGCCACCTCCGCAGCAGCGGGATGCCGGAAAGACCGGTCGTGCCGTCCTTGACGACGCTGAACCCGTGTGCCTGCACGGCCGCCCGCCAGCTCGGCGGCGCGCGCAGCGCGACATGGCTGGCGTCGCTCCAGCCGACCCAGCGGCGTCCCATCACGCGCGCGCCGATGCCGTGCGGATTCGGCGTAGCCAGCGCCAGCAGCCCGCCGGGGCGCAGCACCCGCCGCGCCTCCCGTAGGAAGGCCTCCGGGCACCCCAGGTGCTCGACGACGTGCAGCGCCACCACTGCATCGTAGCACTGCTCGCCGAACGGCAGGCGCATCGCGTCGGCCTGGACGAAGTCCGCATGCGGTGCCTGGCCACGCGCGAAGTCCAGCAACTCGGCATCGACGTCGAGACCGAGGAGCCGCGCCTCCGGCCATCCGTGCCGCAGCGCGCGCAGGAGGAAGCCCGGGCCGGCGCCGCACTCCAGAATCGAGAGCCTCGCGGAGCGCGACCAGCGCCCGTGGCGCCGCAGGTGGCGCCGCCACACGCCGTACACCTGGGCCATCAGCAACGCGCGAAACGTCCGGCGGACCGCGCCATCCGCGCGCGGCAGATAGCGCGAGCGTCCCGCCGCAAGGCGGCTCACCGCGCTCCCCTCTCGCGTCAGCGCGACGTCATGCGCCATCGTCCGACCACCCGAGCCCGGCGCTGCGCCGTCCGCTTACGACATCCTCGCAGGCCGCGGCCATCTGCCGCGCGACGGTCTCAATGCCGTAGCGAGCGCGCACCGCGCAGCGCGCTCGCTCGCCCATAGCGCGCCGCTGCGCCGCGTCGCCCAGCAAGCAGCGCAGCGCCGCAGCGATGCGGCCGACCTCCACCGGCACCACGTGGCCGGCCTCGGCAGCCTGAACATCCTTCGACACGCCGACTTCGTTGGACACCACGACGGGCACGCCGGCGGCCATGGCCTCGACGGCCGCGTTGCCGAAGTTCTCGCCCTCGCGCGCCACGAGCGCGAAGACATCGCTCGCCGCCAGCAGCTCGTGCCGCCGTTCGGGGTTGACGAACCCAAGGAAGCGCACATACTCGCCGAGGCGATAGCGCGCCACCATGCGCCGCAGCGTCCCTCCAAAGCCGTCGTCCGGTCCGGCGAGGAGCAAGCGACTCTGCGGACAGACCGGCGCGACGAGGGCGAAGGCCTCGACCAGCACGTCGAGGCCCTTGCGGGCGTCGAGGCGGCCGAGGTAGGTGACGACGAGCTCGTCGCCGCCCAGGCCAAGCGCCTGGCGAGCCGCCGGACGATCCGGCAGTCCATCGAACTCGCTGAGGTCGAGGCCGTTCGGGACCACGAAGCTCGGCACGTCGAGCCGCAGGTCGCGCGTCCAGGTGCGCTCCAGCGGCGTGGTGTAGTGGATCGCCGCTGCGCGCCGGAGCACCGGGAAGACAAGCACTTTCAGGTAGAGCCACTTGCGCAGCCGCGCGCGGCGCAGCGTGGCTGGGGCCATCGAGCCGCGGAACGACTCCACGTACGGCACACCGTACCGCACCGCCGCGGCACGGGCCGGTATGCCCGGGTGGTTCCAGAGTGACACGACATAGACGAGGTCGAACGCCGGGATCGTCTTCCGGCATGCCGCCGCGAGGCTGCGCGAGTACGGCCACGCCAGTGCCTCGGCCCGGAAGTAGGTAACCCGCACGCCGTCACTATCGACTCGCCGGTCGACCGGAACGTCGAGGCGCTGATCGCGACCACTGTCGGTCGTATAGACCGTCACGTCGAGGCCCAGCGCCGCCAGCCCGCGGCAGAGCTGGCTCACGCTGCGCACGATGCCGCCCAGGTGCCAGGCCGGCGCGTAGAACGGCGTGACGCAGAGTAGCCGCAAGGCTCGGCTCAAGATGACTGCAACCTAGCGCCGCAGGCCGGGCGATTCTGCCCGCCGCAGCACATGATTGGCCGCCGGCGCCGGGCGTCTCGGCACACGCGGATGCAGCGCCCAGAACAGCGCGCCGAAGAGCACGAGCCGCTGCATCAGGCCGGTCATCAAGCCGATGTAGGAGGACTCGATGTCGGCCATCGAGACGGCCAAGGCGATGTACAGGGCCGTCAGGCTCAGGTCGCCCCGCTGCATAGCCTCAACCTTGAGGAAACGATAGAGCAGCGCACACACGATGCCCAAGGCGAACATGCCGACGAAGACCGCGGTCCAGCCGGCCGCGAGGTAGAGGTCGCCGTACATCGTGAACGCCGACGACGTGTTCGTGTCCGACGGCGCGTTGAGGTATTGGACGCTGAAGAGCACGCCGTCCGAAAGCGACGGCTTGTCCGGCCATAGGGCACGCGGCACAAGATAGAACGGGATGGCCAGCAGCCGATCCACACCCCAGTGGGGGATGAAGTCAGGGGTCAGGTAGACGATGACGCCCAGGATCTGCGCCACGCGGGCTTGTCGAACTCCAATCTTGTCTGCGAGAACCTCCCACGCGGGGCCTATGCCTTGGCCCCACGAGGACTCCAGCGCCGCGAACAGCCCACCCGCCATGCTGACAATCGAACGACCGTCGATAGCGCCAGTACTGATCAACACGCGATATCGTTCGACGATGGGAATGCCGATGATAGTCAAAGCGAGCAACACGAAGAGCGGCAGCAGCCGCGCGCGCACGCCATAGCCGGCGTACCACAGCACGGCGACCAGGGCGATAGTCAGCCACATAAACGGCTTGATGAAGCCGGTGAGAAACGTGAAGAGCAGCTCGACGATGAGCATCCATACCAAGTGGCGTGCTGGCCAACGGCCCCGGAAAACCTGCAGGGCCACGATTGGCAGAACCAGCCGGACCGACTCCTCCACATAGATGGACCACTGGTTGAAGACCGACGCGTCTCCCAGACGGGACACGTCCGCGCCGAAGGCCGTGCCAAGCGTGCGGATGCGCCATACGCGCTCGACCAGTGTGAGGCCATACCACACCCACACGAGCGTCGCTGAAGGCTCACGGATCGCCGCAGCAAGACGGGCGACCGGACGAAACGGGAACAGGAACCACAGGAGACGATAGCCGCACCACAGTCCCGCAAGCCCGAGCACGACAAGCCAGAGCCCGTCGGCAATCCAGTCGCTGCTGGCCAGCGCCGGCAGCCAGTATTTCGGATCGTCGCTGAAGCCGAACAAGCCGAACAGGACGAGACTGAACAGCGTCCAGAGCGTGTACCAAACCGGCAGCTCGAAGAGGTCGAAGCGCTCACGCGGCCGGCTCGCCGCACCGGAGGCGATACCCACCGCCGCGATGAGCAGCAGAAGCAGGCTCAGGGTGACGTAGCTCCGCACCGCGCTGCTCGGCGGCCAGCCGTACTCGATGGCGACGAGGGCGGCGAGCGTCAGCGCCGCGCCGCCAAAGGCCAGGACGCCGAGCCAGAAGAGGGACACGTCGTGCGCGTGCGCGCGGCCGTTCACCCGGCGCCCGATGGCCTCCACCGGCTGCACCATACGTCCCGCCCTACTCTGGAACCGCGACCAGCATCGCGTACTGCTCGATCTCGTCCATCAGCACGTCTTCCAGGCCGCTGGTCCGCTTGGCCCGCCGACCTCTGTAGATGGCGTAGCCAAGCGACGATACGTACCGCTTGAGCTCGATCGTGCTGTAGCCGAATCGCGTTGTCTGTCGCTCTTCGGCTTCGAACAGCACGATAGGATGGTCTCTCACCAGGATTGCTTCCGCGCCGCGCAGGACAAGCATCTCCGCGCCTTCCACGTCGATCTTGATCATGTCGATCTTCGGCGCGTGGAGCAGCGCATCGGCCAGGGTCACGGTACGCACCACGATCGCTTGGGGATGCGCCAGATCCGGATCAGGACGGAGCGAGTGGTTCCCCGAGTTAAAGTTACCGCCTGAATGGACGTAGAAAGTTGCGCCTCCAGAAACGTCCGAGACAGCGCATTGATGCAGGAAAACGTTCCGGAAGCCGTTGAGCTCGACATTGCTGCGCAACCGCCCGAAATTCCTTGGCTCCGGCTCGAACGCATACACCCGACCCGCCTCGCCGACGGCAGCGGCCGCCATAAGCGTGTACTGCCCGACGTGCGCGCCGACATCGCAGAAGACCATACCCGGTCGCAGTCGCCCTTCCAGCCAGCGCGCGAACGCTAGCTCATAGTAGCCGAAAAAATACACGCAGCGCTCCACATAGTCCGTCGGATTCAGCGCCATACGGTAGCCGGATCCGACGCTCTCGATCAAGGGGCGCTCGGTGGGCCAGAGCGGGCCTGCCGCGACATGGACGAGCCACCCCTTGCCTTTTTGGATAGGGCTATACCGAGTGTAGAGGCGCAGAATCTTCCGAAGGGCTGTATCCAAAGCCGGGTGCAGCACGATGGGCCTCCGATGGGCCTCGGTCACTCGGGCGCCCCAGCGCCCTCGAAGACCGTGCGATGCTCGCCAACCCAGGCCAGCAGCGCGCCCAGCCCCTCGCGCACGGACACCCGCGGCGACCAGGCGAACGCGCGGCGTGCCGCGTCGATGTCGGACACGTACACGCGCTGATCGCCCGGCCGCCAATCGGCAAAGCGCAGCGCGACGCGCCGGCCCAGCTCGTCTTCGAGCATGCCGATCACCTCGAGCAGCGAGACGGCCTGCTCCGAGCCGCCGCCGACGTTGAAGACCGTGCTCAGCAGCCGCGGCTCCGCCTCCACCGCGCGGTAGTAAAGGTCCACGAGATCGTCGACGTAGAGTACGTCGCGCACCTGCCGGCCATCGCCGTAGATCGTGATCGGCCAGCCCAGCGCGGCGCAGATGGCAAACCAGGCCACCCAGCCCTGGTCCTCGACGCCCATCTGCCGCGGCCCGTAGATGCACGACTGGCGGAAGACGATCGTGCGCAGCCCGTAGATGCGGCGGTAGTCGAGCACATACTGGTCGGCCGCGCCTTTCGAGCAGCCGTACGGCGAGTGGAAGTCCAGCGGCGCTGTCTCCGGCACGCCGCGGGGCACGGCGGGCAGCGCGTAGCGGCCGTCGCACTGCGCCACGTCGAGCTGCGCCAGCTCGCCGTAGACCTTGTTCGTCGAGGAGAAGATGACCACCGGGTCCTGCCCCGTGAGCCGGATGGCCTCCAGAACGTTCAGCGTGCCCAGGGCATTGACCTCGAAGTCGGCGCGCGGGTCGGCCACCGAAGTCGTGACGGCCACCTGCGCCGCTTGATGGAAGACGGCGTCGAACCGCCGCACACCCAGGAGGTCACGGAGCGCCGCGCTATCCCGAACATCGGCCTGCACGAGCTCGAAGGAGCCAAGCGACCGCAGCCACTCCAGGTTCCAGCGCGTGCCCCGCCGCGAGAGGTTGTCGAGAACGACGACCTCGTGGCCCAAGCGCATGCCTCGCGCCGCCAGGTTGGCGCCGACGAACCCGGCGCCGCCGGTGATCAAGATGCGCATGGCTCACCTTCGAGCAGCAGATGTGTGAGTCGGCCGGAGAAATGGCGAAACAGGTAGTTCTCCTCGACCCGCTGCCGTCCGGCTTCGCCCATACGAGCGCGCAGCTCGCTGCTCTGCAAGAGGCAGATGACTCGATCCGCGAGCGCGCCGATGTCGCCATGCTCCACCAAGAAGCCCGTCACGCCGTCCTGCACGATCTCGGGCGTGCCGCCGTGGTTCCCGCCGACGACGGGCTTGCCGAACGCCGCCGCTTCCAGGAACACGAGGCCAAAACCCTCCTTCTGGCTGGGCATCACGAAGACGTCACAGGCGCGATAGTAGCTCGCCAGCTCGCCATCCTGAACGCTCCCCACGAACCTGACACGGTCGGCCACACCACGTTCCTGCGCCAGCCGCTGCAACCACGGGCGGTCGTTCCCGTCGCCGACGATCACGAGGTAGGTGCGCGGCACCGCCCGCAGCACGGCGGGAAAGGCGCGAATGAGTGTGTCGACACCCTTGTACCTTTCAGTTGCTTCCAGCCGCGTCACCGCCAGGAGCAGCAGCGCGGAGGCCGGCGCGAGCGCCTCGCGGCCACAGAGCCCAGCGGCGTGGCCGAATCCCGGCTCGAGGCCCCACGGCACGACCTGCACATTGCGCGGTCGAAACCGCTGGCGACGGACCGCATCGGCGGTGAAGCGGCTCGGCGCGGTCACGCCGCGGGCAAGCCGCAGACCCACGCAACGCGTAATCGGTAGGGGCACCCATACCTCGAGGCCGTGCGTCGCGACCCAGTAACGCAGCGTCGGGTGCGCAAGCCTCAAGAGCAGGCCCAACGTCGCCAGATTGGGATGCCCGACGTAGGCCACACGCGTGTGCGGCGTGAGCGCCAGCGCCGCACGTGCAAAGCGCATCTTATCACGACCGAAACCTTCGACGGTGAGCGACAGCTCGCCCAGCGCGATGCGCTGTGCGCGCGGCTGATCGTTGAGGCTCAGCAGGCGGCACGGCAGGTCCCTGTCGCTCGCGAGGGTCGAGAGCACCGCCGCGGCGTGCCGGCCCACGCGCTGGATGCCGCCGGGCGTCAGCAGCTCGGTGAACAGGCCGAGGAGCATGCGCTATCCGCGCGCCGAGGCGCCGCCGGCCCTAGGGCGCCCTTCATACCCGCGCGACACGCCGGTCCCGGGCGCAGCCGCCGCTCACGCGCTGACCGGCATCCCGCAGGGGCATGTCGCTTCAGCCCTCTGCACGAGCGTAGATCTCCGCCAGGACTCCGGTAAGCCGCTCGCTGAAGTGCCCGAACGTGTACTGCGCGGCGACGTGGCGCCGTCCGGCCTCGCCCATGCGCGCCCGCAGCTCGGCATCGCGCAGGAGAAGGCTGAGACGATCCGCCAGCGCCGACTCGTCGCCGTACTGCACCAGAAAGCCCGTCACGCCGTCCTGTACGGCCTCCGGCGTGCCGCCGTGGTTGCCGCCGACGACGGGCTTGCCGAAGGCCATCGCCTCGAGGAAGACGATGCCAAAGCCCTCCTTGATGCTCGGCATGACGAAGACGTCGCAGGCCCGATAGTACGTGGCCAACTCCTCGCCGACTTTCGTGCCGGCGAAGACGACCCGCTGGGCCACGCCGCTCTCCTCGGCGAGCCGCTCTAGCTCTGGGCGGTCGTCGCCGTCTCCGAC
>JACQUS010000582.1 GCA_016210125.1 Chloroflexota bacterium
AAACGTCCACGAGATGTCGCTGAAGTCCGCGAATGCGCTCGAAATCTTCTCCAACTACGACATCATCGTCGACGGCGCGGACAACTTCCCGACGCGCTACCTGGCAAACGACGCATCCGTGCTGCTGGGCAAGCCGCTGGTCCACGGCAGCATTTTCCGCTTCGAGGGCCAGACGACCGTCTTCGTGCCGGGCCGTGGCTGCTATCGCTGCCTGTTCCCCTCGCCGCCGCCGCCGGGCGCGGTGCCGAACTGCGCCGAGGCCGGCGTGCTGGGCGTCCTGCCGGGCATCGTCGGCTGCATCCAGGCCATGGAGGCTATCAAGCTCATCCTCGGCACCGGCGAGCCGCTGGTGAACCGGCTGATTCTGTTCGACGCCCTGGCGATGGAGTTCCGCGAGGTGAAGTTGCGGCGCGATCCGAGCTGCCCGATCTGCGGCGACCATCCGACGATCCGCCACCTCATCGACTATGAGCAGTTCTGCGGCATCACCGACCTGGCGCACGTCGGCAGCTAGCGCGAGCGCCGTGGCGATTACGCTGGCGCGGCGGCAGCTCTACGAGATGCTCGCCCACGCCATGGCCGAGGACCCAGGGGAGTGCTGTGGCCTGCTTGCCGGCCACAGCGGGCGCGTGGCGCGCGTCTACCGGCTACGCAATGCCGAGGAGGAGCCGACGCGCCGCACGCGCTACACGATCGACGCCAGGGACCAGATCCGGGCGATGCGTGAGATGGACGACGAGGGCCTAGACCTCGTGGGCATTTTCCACTCGCATCCCCGAACGGCCTCCTACCCCTCGGCGACGGACCTCGCCCGCTCGCACTTCCCCGGCAGCAGCGAGCCCCTCTACCCGGGCGTCGCCTACCTCATCGTCTCGCTGGAGCACCCCATCCTCCCCTACGTCCGCGCCTTCCGCCTCGACGGCGCGGGGGTGGCGGAGGAGCGGATCACCGTCGTGGAAGACTGAACGTCGGCCCGTGCGCGCATCGCTGTGGCTCGCCGGCGTTCTGCGTCACGCTGCCGCTGTCTCGCGATGGAGTGCGGGGCAGCTCTGGTATACAGGGACTCCACCGGTTCTCGCGCCGGCGATGCGCGCAGATCTCGCGGCGGAGCGCGCGGGTAGCTGTGCTCCTCACGGCCGCCGTTTCCGCGCTGCCGCATAGACGTCCAGTGGGTCGCGCCGCCTGATGCCTTCGATGCGATCGAAGTGCTGGTCAGTCGAGATGATCGTCGTCAGGCCGTTGTTGAGCATCACCGCGGCGTGTAAGAGGTCGCGCGCCGTGACCCCGAGCGGCGCGTAGCGCTCGAAGAGGTCGACGGCGCGGCGTGCGTCCGCCGGAGTCACGGCAAAGACGGTCGGCACGATGTCCAGCAGGCTGGTGGCGAGCGCCACGGCGATCTTCCACTGGCGCAACGCCCCATAGCGGTACAGGATCTCCTGCACGGTCTCGGCATCGATTGCGGCGTTCACCCGGCCCGCCGCGATCTCCGTCATCACGGAGACGCACGCCCCCTTATAGGGATGATCCTGCCCGGCGGCGTACATAGGGACGTTCACGTCGAGCAGGCTCGGAGTCGCGTTCACGCGTTGGCACCGCGGACGATTTCCTCCTCCATCTGCTCCCAATCGGATACCGGAGCCTGCAGCGCGAGGAGGCGCGCGAGTGCCGCCTGGCGACGCTCGAGTGCCGCCTGCTCGAAGTACACCTTCTCGATGGCCTCACGAACGAGCAGGCTGAGCGGCCGGCCCTGCTTGTCGGCTAGCTCCGTGAGCGCCTGGTACTGCTCCGCCGTGAGGACGGTCTGTATGCGCTTGGTATAGGTTGCCACGCTCAATCCTCGAATGTAGTATCTGATCGTTCATCTCGCCATCATACTACCACAGCCCCACGACCGATAGCTGCGCCATTGGGGGAGCGCGCCGGACGGATGCGCTTGTGCCTTGCTGACCCCTTGTGCTAGGGTGTGTCTGCACAGCACCGTACCGCGGGGGGCTAGTGCCCCGCCGGGCGGGCGGACGTGGGCACGGACAAGCACTGCCGCTGCGCCGGGCCGGC